>JAEZNF010000086.1 GCA_023441845.1 Bacillota bacterium
CTTTTTACAAGAATGAATACCAACCTGGAAAACAGGATTGCACTGCTTGAAAATGGCATGGAGAAAATAAAGGCCAGTAAACCGGCGGCTTTAAACGGTGATGAAATTATTGATTTTACTGCTGCAAGAGTGAGGGACGGCATTATTCCGAACGGGGTTATAAAACTTCTTATAAAAAGAATTATGGTGATTGATGCCGGAGATGTTGACGGGAATTGTGAAAAAAATATTGGAGATGCAAAAAAGCAATCTATGAGGGGAAATGGGGGACTTATAGTCGAGTACAGGTTTTAATGGCTAAGCCTCTACGGTTTATCCTGTATAAATTTTAAATCTACTGTCGGACCTTTTTCAAAGTCAACAAAATGTGGGTATCTATGGATTTCAAAACCATGCTCTACTCCATGAATATACTCACCATTAACTGTTTTAATTTTGATTTTATTCCATTTGATTATTTGATAACCAAGTCCATAATAAACTTTAGTTCCGCCATCTTTTAACCCCACTGTTTTCTTGCAAAACCATGGATCGGAATCCTTGCCAATCAGGGTTTTATCAATAGAATAAGTAATGCAATGGAGAAGAGGCAATATTACTACAATGCAGGCTATAACAGCAGCAAACTTCTTAATTCCGGAAAACTTCATAAGTAACTCCTTGTGGAATAAATATTTATGCTCCCTGCTATAATAATTATTCTAGCAAATATTTACTGCTTTTGTCTATTGATTTTCCCATGTATTTCCGTTACCGGCCGCTGTTATGTTTGTTAGAGCTGTAAATGGGCTCATAAAGAGGATATACTATCAATTTGGAGAAAGGAAGTAATAGACCGGGAGATTACTTATTGTAAAATTCAAGGTATTTTTCCATGTTTGCAGTCCAGTAATCTGTAGAGTGATCGCCATCACCTATAGTACAGGTTGAGCTGATACCTCTTTTTATCAAGGCTTCATGTATTTTTCTGACGTCTTCCGCAACACCATCATCTTTACCGGAGTCAATGAATATTTTAATATCGGAAAGTCCATTTTCCCGGGCAAATTTCACCGGGTCTCCATTATTGCCTGTTGTTTCGCCGGAATACAGCCATTTGTCGAAAGAGTCATCCGAATAGTCAACTATCCATGATGCGGGACTATGCCCACCGGCTTTTCCAAATATCTGCGGGTGGTGAAGTGCGATTTGAAGTGATGCAAAGCCTCCCATGGACACACCGCCAATATATCTGGACTCGCTGGATTTGACAGTATCATAATGTGAATCTATATATGGAACCAGTTCGTCACATACATATTCATCGAATAAATTCTTATTGACAGCTTGACCGTTTGAATCGGTCATAGTGAAGTTATTCAGCGTTTTGGTGCATACAATAATCATTGGTTTGATCCTATTTTGGCTGATCAGTCTATCGGCACAGTTTTTGGCGTCAAGATCCTCAAACCAAACCCATTCATTGCCTGAAGAACCGTGCAGTGCGTACAAAACCGGATATTTTTCGCCCGTTCCATATCCCTCCGGGAGGTAAACCGTTATATTCATTTCAGCATCAATTATCTTGCTGTCAATCACCTTTTGGACTACTTCCGATTGGCTCAATACGATTTTTTTTGAAGAACATCCCGGAATCAAAAGAATTAAAAATATAATCGGAAATAAAAGGTAATTTGAGAACTTCATAAAACTCACTCCTATTAAGGTTTATAAGCCATTGTGCAGCAGTATACAAGAATTTATTCTCAGTATATGTGACATTTTCTTTTGCGTCAAGTTACCGGGGGTCATATTTTTACATTACTTGAAAGTACAAATCAAAAGTTACTCAATTTCTTAATAGCGGCCCGTAAAGTCTAAAAGTTTTAGAAAAGCAGGCCTTAGAACATAGGAAGTACATTTGTAAAATCTTTAGATAAAGTAAAGAATGAGATTTTACAAAGTACCGGCCGTAAAAATGATTGGGATTCCTTTTGGTTTTGTTTGGCCCGTCCATGCTTTTATTTATCTATATTGTAGCTTTCGTTTAAAATAGCATACATACAGCTGTCTTCAAAAATATTGTTTTTGAAGACGCTTTTTTTGAGGATGCCTTCAAGCTCAAATCCGGCCTTTTCCAGGACTTTTCTTGAGCCGGTATTTCTTGCAAAGGGCTCGGCAAAAATCCTCATGACATCATAATTTCTAAAGACGTATTCAACAACTTTTTTAACGGCACTGCTCATAATGCCTTTTCCCCATAGTTCTTCGGCCAGGAAATATCCTATTTCGGCACTTTTTTTGTACACATCGTCTTTTATGAACGCTCCGACATTTCCGCAAACCTTCCCGTTTACCTCAATTGCAAATACTATTGATTTAGGGTCGCTTTCTTTAAAAATGGATATGTACTTTCTTGCATCTTCTATTGAATAGGGGTGAGGGAAAACATCCCTTAAGTTATCGAATATCTTTTTGTTGTTGGCTATCCTTGCAAGGTCTTCCGAATCGGATTCTTCCCAGTTTCTCAATGTATAATTTTCTGTTTCTATTCTCATGTTAAGCCTCCGATTCCGTAATTTACTTTCAGCCAGTCAGGACAATTATACAGGAGAATGGAATGCTGTGCAATAACTATGCCGATTTAAGGTGCTTTAAGGAAATAGTAATAAATTATACTTTGAAGGCATCTTATACTTATAAAATAGTGCAACATGCGCTATATTTTCTCTTGAATTCAAATTACTTAAATTTTATGTTACCGGCTTATTTTATATACGGTATTTGTACAAGGAAAAGGAATTGATTGACCGGACAATTCTGTGGCTTGAAGTGGGTGAGTTCACAAGTGAAATAATTGCACTTACTTTTAAAGAGAATGAAGAAAGGAAGTTGGTCGCCGAGTATAAGCAAAAGCTGTGTATGGGTATAGACGTAGGTATTGCAAACGCAAAACAGTTTGTTATAGATTTTGTACGGGACAAATACAATACAATAATAGACAGGCACGACATCGACATTACATTGAGAAGGAAGCTTAGGAGCGGGAACATTACCCCTTGATAAAATAAACAAGGTTTCAAATCCGGCATGTTTTTGTTATAATTATCTAAAGATGGTACAAAGAGAATTTGAACCACAAGGAATAAACTCAAAAATGAAATCAAAGATTCTAAAATACCGGAAAAAGCTTAATGTTTTGAACTGAAGCAAACTGCTGTTGTTAGGTAGCAGGAGGGCGAAGGCCGAAGGCCGAAGGCAAGTAGGTTGATTTATTGGAAAGCTGGATGAATCGAATGGTTTCTGTCCGGCTTGGAGGAGGGGAAAAGGTGGCGATCATGTCAAAACCTTACCTATTCCTATGACGGAATGGGACGGATAATTGGATAGGGCATAGCTAAAGAGTTATGTGTAGTGAATTAGTTGAACTTTATAAGGAGATTTGAAGTGAAGAAGATTATAATTTTATTAAATTGCTTAATTATAGTAGGACTAATACCAGGCTGTGTCATAAGTGATAAAATTGAAAAAGAAACAGAAAGCCCAATATATACTCAAAAAGTTGAATATTCTAACAATATTGAAACTGAATCACCTAAACTGAACACATCGGAGAATACCGGAAATACAATTGTGACCAAAAGTATATCTCAAGATGGACAATATGAAGTTACCTCTGAAGTAAATGAAACGCAAGGTGTTTATAAAGTAATACTTTCAAGTGGTGATGGAAATAAAGTATTAAATTCATTTAATATCGTAGGTAAAAATTACTCATATTTATGGTCACCGGATAATGAAAAAGTTTGTGTTTCATATACAGGAAGAATATGGGGAGATTTTAGTATAATTGATGCAAGCAATCAAACATTAATTGAACATCCAACGATAAAAGGTATTATGAATAGGTTTAAGGCTAAAAAAAACAAATTTGATTATGAACTGAATGATAAAAGGCCTGATCCATATCTTGCTCCTGTTGAATGGTCGCCAGATAGTAAGAAAATACTAATTTTTTATCAATGGCATGATACAAACTATACAACTCAAAACGGTGTATTTACATATGATTTAGAAAAAAATGATGTATTGAATTTAATTCAAAATAAGCCTGATGAGGAAGGCGGTCTAGTTGATGTTAGAAAACCAGACGAATTTAAGTGGTAATTGAGGGGCCAACGTCTTGTAGACCTCTGAGTTTCGAAGGTGCGTGACTTTACATAACAATCCATCCTTTCTGCAGTTGTCAAAAATAAGTACTAACTAATAGAATACAACAAAATGGCAGAAATACTAAATAAATCTCGAAGGTAATTGCGGAAACACATGTTGACCGGCGCATCTACGGAACATTCTACGACATGGGGGCAAAAGACGGCTTATCCTTGCGTTGATTGAAAAAGAGTGGATTTAGGGGTGAAAAACTCATATTTATTTTAAACTGCGAACTAATGATTATCTATTTTTTTAATATGACATACAATTGTCAAGTTACAAACTGTATAATCTTGTATAAAAACGTGGAGGGTTAAA
>JAEZNF010000103.1 GCA_023441845.1 Bacillota bacterium
CCGATACCAAGCTGTAATGCGCGGTCGAGCTCCGCATCGCCGGTGGAAACGAATGCCGGGGTGGGTTCGGGGGTGGCATCAGGCGTTTCCATCGTCTGTGGGATATCCAGCTTTGGAGTCTCTTCTCCTGTGGTCGCGCAGACGACAAGGGAAATAAGCAGTGAAATCATCAAAGCAAATGAAAGAATACGTTTCATTAGGGATTCCTCCTGTAGCTTCAGCTCGACTTAAATAACTTGAAGAACCCATCGGCACTTCCATTAGTTCTTCTTTAACAGTATATCAGCCATTTAACGCAGATTCCCAATTTTCCTCTATTTGGGGCAGGTTGCTACATTTATGATAATATTCTTAAACAATAACTGTCAATATGTTTTTCTTACGGGGATTCCTATTCTGTTCCTATTCAGCGGTTACTACTGCTTACCGGGTAGAGAAAAATCTCCTTACCATATGACTGTAAAATCATCTAACCACCTACACCCTGACATGAGCGGCCATACAAGCAGTAAAGTTACATATAACATTTATAGAAGCACGGGATATGTTATTATACTCAAGATTCACACAAGTCTCCAATTACACTATTGAATAAGTCCTGACCATAGCTGGTAAGAAGTGGTTCCCCGATGTTTACGCAAAATGTACGGTCACCATTATCTTTCCTCTCAGCCCTTAAAAAAATGGCTCCAGGCAGCTTACGGTTAAACAGGCCATTGGAGAACTCAAACAGGTGGGTTACGAATAAAATTTTCACATTCATCTCATTTAGAGCCTCTACTATTTCTGAAGCAATGATCGAGCCATCTCTTTCAGTCGTTGTAGCAAAAGGTTCATTCAGCATTAATAGAGAGTGGGGTGTAATGCAGCGAATAATATTATTGATTCTAAGGAGTTCTTCATCAAGCTTGCCACTATTCATCCCGGCATCTTCTTCCCTTGTAAAGTGAGTGAATATTTTATCGCAAACGTTACTGCTGAAGAAAGCAGCTGGAACAAATAAACCGCATTGCATCAGTAGCTGAGCAAGGCCGATGCTTCGCAAAAATGTTGATTTTCCGCCTTGATTGGCACCCGTAACGATATAGAGATTTTTACTCGTTACATTTAAATGATTACTTACAAGTTGTTTCTTTTCTTTCAGAAACAAACTTAAGTCATAGAGTTTTTCAAATACGAGGTTCCTTTCTTTCATATCTGACGGGACAGGAAAAGATACTACAGCATTTTGCTTTTCCAGCATAGTGTATAAATTGATACACCCGAGGTAAAAACCCGATTCATAACGAAGTAGTTCGAAAAAATGGATAATAGTATCATTAAAACAGTTTATCAACCTTAAGATATGAACCAATCCTGCATCTTCAATTTCTTTTGCGTTATTAACGATACTGATATGATTAAGAGGTATCTCATTATTTGCCACCTTACCTGAATTTTTTTTACCGGAACTGCTTTTTGACGAAGTACTGCCGGATATGCTTCTAAGAATATGTCCTGTGCCTTTCAAACCAACTCCTATTTGTGATCCTATAATGATCTTGCCTCCTTCCGATATGAATTTCATATCTTCAATATGTTGCTGCATTTTTAGGAAGAAAGATTCCGGTAAAAGAGTTTTCATTTGTTTCAAAAAGGTAAGCAACCCATTGGAATTAAACCGTTTCTCGTATTTACTTGTCAAAGACTTAAGCCTCTTAAGATTCTCAACAAGCAATTCCAGCAATGCTGCGGAATTACGGATTTTGTACGATACAGAAACCATTTTCGAAAAGCTTGGCTTGTTTGCCTGTCTATAATAAGCCGATTCCTGTAATACGTCTGATGCAATCGTATAAAACCCGCTTATTGCGGGTTTGTTCACCAGACTATCTTTCACCACATTTTGCCTATATTTTATTCTGTCAATATCCATCAAGCTGTCCAAAATGACATTTCCTGCGGTGGCACACAAATATGGATCTCCTTGGGCCATTTCATTAAAAATAAAGTCCAGATTCAGATCCTTAATTATATCATCTTGATTCTCAATTTTCCTTTTAGGTTCTTCATCATACCTATCAAAAAGTAAATATGGCTTCATAACCCTAACCTTTCCTTAATTTGCTCATATTTCAGTTGATATTTGTCAACAATTGAATACGCATATGCGCACCCATCCGAAGGCTTTCGTTTCACTTCATAGGTACGACATGCCCCATTCTTATGATTGACAGCCGCAACAAGACTGATCGCTTTATTGCTGATCTGAGCCAGCTCATAGATATGGGTTACATATAGACAAATACAATCTGTAGCAACAAAATAATCCAGGATTCTTTTGCCCATTGTATAAGCATCATAGGACGTAGTTGTGGCAAAGAGTTCATTGATAATAATTATGCTATTGGCTGTAACGTTTCCAATGATGTGCTTTAATCGGATCAATTCCTCTTTAAGCCTTCCATTATTGGTTTCCAAGCATTCCTCTGTAGAAAAATGAGTATAGATAGTATCAAAGAGAAATAACTCTGCCCCTGTACAAGGAACAGGGCACCCAATGGAAGCTAGGTATAGAATCTGTCCAAAGGCTCTGGCAAATGTAGTTTTTCCTCCTTGGTTCGGTCCTGTCAGAACAAAAATGCGTTCCTCGCTGCCAATAGAAAAGTCATTTGATACAACCAATTCCCGGCTGGATTGTTTATGAGCCAAAGCAAGATCATATCCACCAATTATTCTTATTTCCTTTTTATTGGTGAAAACGGGATTGGAAAATTCAAACCCATTTCTTTTCAGTTTATCGATATATTCCAAATAGGAAATATAAAAATGAATTTCTTTATTAAATTGATCAATAACAGGGCATAAAAAATCCGTGTGCTTATCATAGTAATGGTCCAGTTCGTCAAAAGCAGAGCTGTACATGTTTCTTAGAATCTCCATTATCTTGTTCTCCAAGGTGCACATCTCAAGATCGGTAAAAAATTTGATTTGGTAGTCAAAGATTCCTTTGCTGATATGCTCCAACGACTCATTTATCAATGCGCAATAATTTTCGTCGGAATCGTCAGTGTTGATGATCACCTTTCCTGATTCGATTTCGATACGATACCTGATGCTATCAAATTTTTTACATAGCGTACTTGTTTCGCCGACTAGAGTCTGAAAGGTGTCCGATTTAGTATAATCGGTCAACCATTCTCGAAAAAGACACATTCCCTTGGATTGTAAACTCATTGATATCAGGCTGTTATATAAAACATATACCGTATCGCAATATAGTACGGCCGTGTCCAAAATCCATTTTTTCTTCTGGTACGGATTGTGCACCTCATTACTATAACCGAGGTAATCTTTTATCCTTTTCATCTTACCTGCGAAAGAAATCAAGCAATGGAACAAATCGGGCCTTTCAACTTCTTTCATGATATCGAGTCTATAGTTGATGGATGAGATATCCTCCAGGCTTTGATAGAAGAATGCATCAAGCTCAAAAGCTTCTTTTCCTTCTAAAATCTCATGGACGATTTGATCCAGATTCAGATCCTTAAAGAAAGCAGGCTCTCTTTTGGGTCTTTCTATGATGTTGTTTTCAATTTTTTCAAATAATAAGCTCTGATAATTCATATTTATAACCATAAGGCTTCGGAAGTAAGGGTTTCCAGTTTGATATTTTCAAGGCAGACAAGCCTGGCCATCTTATATGC
>JAEZNF010000112.1 GCA_023441845.1 Bacillota bacterium
GAATAAGATAGTAAGGGTTTTTAACTCGGAGGGTATTTTAAACCCTACAATGTATAAGAAACAGCAGGGTTTGACATATGTAAACAACTTAAGGCTGGAGGGAACAACTTACTGGACCAACTCTACAGTAAGAAAAATTCTTGGAAACATTGTATATACCGGAGTAATGGCTCAGGGCAAGCAAAGGACAAAATCCTTCAAATGCAAAAAGAAGGTATCATGCAGCGAAAATGACTGGGTAGTGGTTGAAGGAACACATGAGCCTATTATTGCACCTGAGACATGGGACGCGGTACAGGGAATGCTGTCAGTCAGAAAAAGAGCTATGTCGGATGGTGAAACGCACTTGTTTGCCGGACTGGTAAAATGCATAGACTGCGGGCGTTTCATGTCTTTAGGGAGAAAGGCAAACGGTTTCAGATATTTTGTGTGCGGGACGTACAAAAACTATGGGCCGGAGTATTGTTCAAGGCATGGTATAAGGTATGACTACCTTCATGATATCATTTTAAATGATATCAAATATCATGCGGAGCTTGCGGAATGTGATGAAGACGCTATAATATCAAAACTTGTCTCTGCCGAAAGCTTCAACCGTGCGGGTATGGAATCAAAGCTGAAAAGCGAACTTGCGGCCATAGAGTCCAGGAATTGTGAAATTGATCTGGTCTTTAGGCAGCTGTATGAGGACCGGATAAAAGGAAACATCTCTGAAAAGCGCTTTTTGCAGCTCAGTCAGCATTATGAAGATGAGCAGGAGAAGATAAAGGCAAAGCATGAGGATTTGCTTGACAGGCTGAATTCCTTTCAGGCTGCTTCAAAAGATATTAATTACTGGCTGAACACCATTAAGAGATATACTTGTCTGGAGGAACTGAATAAGGGAATTCTTGGTGAACTGGTAGATAAAATCCTTATCGGAGACAGGAAAACTGTAAACGGCGATATAATTCAGGAAGTAAAGATATTTTATAAGTTTGTGGGATGTATAACGATATAATGCCGGAGTAAGACAACGCAGTTCAATAGCACGGCTGCGGCCTCATTCAACTAAAGAAAAACAAGGAGAGTGATACTGTGGATACTAAAACGGTAATGAATCTGATTTCGGAAAGAAGGTCCGAGCTGGAACATATTCTGTCATCGGGTAAAAACCTTTTGAATAAGGATGTTCTGGATAAGTCAGAGGAGCTTGATAAAGCGATTCTGGTATTTATGTCCGGTTGCCCGGGCTTGACAGCTAAAAGTGGTAAATAATTGTTTATGGTACAACAATACGAGTTAACATTTATTTGGTTGACATTACAATTGCTGTAATATATACTAAAAATATAAACATTCGTTTGTGTTTTTAGGGGGGGATTTTATGAAGAAAACTATTGTAAAAATAGTATTGTGGGTGTTTGGTATCATAGTAGCAATATTAATAATAGGTACTTCAATATTGGAGTACAGCATGTATTCTTCAGCTAAGGCGATAACAACCGAAGCAAAGTCTGAATTTAAATCAGACAGCATCCAATCACTGATTAATTACATTAATTCTCCAAACCACACATTAAAAGAAAAAAACAGCGCTGTGTGGGCGTTAGGCCAGTTTGCAGATAAAAAAGCCGTACCGTTTCTGACTAAACTAAGCGAGGAGTTAACGGGTTCGGATGGTGAAGAACTTAGTCACAATAAGTACATATGCAGGTATGAAGTTGATAAAGCTTTAAGATGGTGCAAGGAAGGAAACATCTTAAAATTTATGTATTCTAACCGGGATAAATGGTAAAAGCTTTATCAAAATATATTTACAGTGTTAGTAATTGTTTCAATATAGAAAAGACATCAAGACCTTGATAATGAAGGGATTATGTCTTTTTATTTTGCATAAAAAAATGGAGGGATTCTATATGAAAAAATTAATAGTCATTCTGATTGCAGTTACGTTGATGTTGTCTTTATTAATCAAAGTCAACGCAGCCGCACCTGATGCCGTCACTCTGAAAATTAACGGCTCGGTTGTGAATTATACTCCGGCTCCGTTTATTGATCCTGACACAAACCGTACGCTGGTACCGTTAAGAGTAGTTTCTGAAAAGCTGGGCGCATCGGTTGAATGGGATGGTGAATTCAGGATAGTTACAATCAAGCGTATAACGACAATTATAACAATCAAAATAGGTAACTCATTTGCATACAAGGGAGGTGAAAGGAAGACATTGGATCAACCTGCCGTAATTGTGCAAGACAGGACGTTCGTTCCGTTAAGGTTTGTGTCGGAAGCCTTTGGAGCTGCCGTAGATTGGGATGAAAAGAGTAAGACAGTAAGTATATCACTTCCCATGGCACAATCGGGAGTTTTTGTTGAACCGGAAATTGAGGTTGTGTATCCCGGAGGGGATTACGATCCGTTCTATTTTGCAATAGTGCTGGCAAACAATGAGATGTATCTGCCAAAAGAGTTTGAAATTCGGACTCATATAGACAATTACCCGTTTAACACTATTGAATACCCCCTTGGCGACAAGTGGTACGGCGGGAGGGTTGACGGATGGCAGCCTGTATACCCGGGTATAAGTGAATACTATACTCTAACAAGAAAGTATTACACGACAAGGGCCGCTAATGTACAGGTTTTTGACGGCATGCAGGTTGAATTTACCGTGAGCCTTAAACAGCTCAGTACGGGTACGGTTAAAGATTACAAGGGAACCGCAACTATTAAACTAAAGTAAGGGGAGCCGGGTATGAAAAAATATATACTGCTTGTTTTAATATTTGTATTATGCTTTTATAGTATCGCATCCGCCGAATATACCAACGAGTGGAAAAATGGGAATACACTGATTCCCGATTACAGGTGTATTTCATGTTTAGGTACGGCAGCACGCATTTCAAAGCCGCAGGCGCATTTCAGTATTAAAAACCTGACTACCGCCGGAGTTGTAGACAGTTACACGGGTAAGGACTGCAACAAGCCGATACCGGTTATAACCGCAACTGTTGGGGACATTATCAGTTT
>JAEZNF010000116.1 GCA_023441845.1 Bacillota bacterium
ACATATTATTATAATGCTTATTAAATAACTTATCCCACAGCCAACATTCTTAGGTCTTGAATAATGTCCATCAACTAATCCATAACTTGCTTTAACAACATCTGTTCCTAGTATTTCTTCTGGCTTAATGCTTGCCCCAACAATATAATTCAACCAATAATTTACCTGTGCTAACAGAGTATAATTATCTTTGGAATACACTAATCCTTCTTCTAATGGTTTGTCCCAGTATTCACTTAAATATGAAATGGCAAATTCTCCATTAATACCAAAGTCCTCATTTATAGACATGTTTTTTAAATAGATATCCTGAGTTCCTATTCTATTACATGAAAGATAGTGTAAACATCTATTTCTCAAGTTTACCTTATTTGCTAATTCACCATTATAGTGTCCATTTATTTGACTTATGCCACTGTCTAATATTTCTAACCCTAGAATTTCTTTATAATCTGAGACTATAACTTCAATTTTATCATTTGATGAAATATTATAATTTCTAGCTTCTCGAAAACTTCCAATCGATACTAAAGGACCATTTAAGCCATAAGAATCTTCTATATTTTGTGCCAAAAGCAATAATCCTTGTAATGTTGTCGATTTTCCTGATGAATTAGTACCTGTAAATAAGTTTAACTGTTTTGTATTAATCTCTATTTCGTTTATACTTTTTAATGATTTAATTTTTATTCGTTTAATCATTTATTTCCTCCAATATTTTGTTAACCATATTATATCTTGCTACCACTTTTATCCAACTATCTCTATGGTTTCCAATTGCATCCTTAAATTCATAACTATTTTTCATTTCAGTAACCATACTTCTGATTTTTTCCATATGCTTTTTACCATTTTCAGGCAACTTACACATCAAATGCATTAAAACCTCAAACACATTCATATTTATCGGACTTCTCGATCCATCTGTTTGTATCATTCTAAATGCATTTTCGCCCAATATATCATATGAATTTTTAAGAGCTTTGATTGTTAAATTAAACAACTCATCTATTTCCTCGTTCGTTGGAGAATTAATATATTCCATAGATAGCCCTAATAATTCATCAATATCATTTTTATAAACATACTTTTCATTATCTTTTAATAGTTTACCATTAAAGTACAATTCAAATGCCAAAAATCTCAAAACGAGATATTTATCCTTCATCCTAGCATTATATTTAAATGCTTCATCTGTAGCATTGGAAAATTCAGATGTTTTAACAATTTTATTTAAAAGGATAGTCGAGTCTCCTTGATATAAAGCATTCCTTATCTCCTGCTTGTTTAGTTGTGTTCCTGCTCTATTTACTCGTTCAAAAATATCAAACTTTATCCTATCAGGAGTTGGTGGTTGAATTACATGAGCTTGGATTTGATAATCTTCAATTTGGGCTTGAACTACTGGGGTAAGATCTTTAAACATATCTCCATTTAATTCTTTTAAAACTTTTAAACCTTTTAATCCCCATTCATTTGACATAAACTCAAATAGTGCAGTGAGCCTCTGCCTCCCATCAACTACTATCAATTTTCCCAATTTATCTTGATTAAAGTAGAATATTGGTAATGGAAGTCCCATCAAAATACTTTCAATTAGCTCTGCCTTTTGAATTGGCTTCCAAACACTTTCCCTTTGAAAATCACTATCCAAAATTATCCGTTTGTTATCGCTATCATATTTTCTTTTCAACTCAAATACTGTATAAAATCCTCTTTCAACTTTAATATTATACATAGGATATCCACTTTCATCATTAGATAATGATGCAGATAAACCATCATCTCCATCTAACATCACCTCTTTAATATTATTAACTTCAGTGATGTTATCTATTCTTTTACCTATTTCCATATGTATGCCTCTCTATCTAAAAAAATAATATTTCATTTACTTCTTACACTCATTTTATCAATTTTCTTTTATATTTACATTAACATTATAGTACAAATCTAGATTAACTTCCAAACATTATATAATATATTTAATAAATCAAGCTTAGCTTCAATTCTTTTTACACTTCTCTATTTAGTAAATGTGTTATACATATGTTTTTTATTATGAAATAAGGTTTTAAAGCCTTTTTGTGAAAAAAACATACGCTGGCATCTGCCAGCGTACTAAACTATTTTCTATTTATAAATTAGCACAAATCTCAGCTTACAAAAACATTTCACATAAAACACAAGGTTAAAGAAATTTTTCTTTTAATAATCAACCGCCTTCATTGCCTTCAACTTTCCCTACTCTGCCTGCTTCTCTTCTACTTTCACCTCAACAGTTTCGTCTTTAGGCTCATCCTTTTCGCCCCTAATATTCTTAAAGGCTACAGACAGCATCAGCTTAATTCTGTTCAACTGATTTACTTCACTTGCGCCTGGGTCATAGTCTACAGCAACTATATTAGATTCAGGATATCTTCTGCGAAGCTCCTTTATCATGCCCTTACCAGTAACATGGTTTGGCAGACAAGCAAAAGGCTGCATACAAACTATATTTCCTGCACCACTCTTTATGAGCTCAATCATTTCCGCTGTCAAGAACCAACCTTCTCCCGTTTGGTTTCCAAGTGAAAGAATTTCAGAAGCACAGTCAGCTAAATGATAAATTGAGCTTGGAGCCTCAAACCTTTTACTTTTACGCAAATATTTTTTTAAATATCTTCTATACCATTCAATAGCAGCAATAACAGAGTTATTAATTATCAAGCTTTTAATTGTACCAGATAACCTTTTATACTTAAAATTAGCATCATATGCACAATACAGGAAGAAGTCAATCAAATCAGGCATTACTGCCTCTGCTCCTTCTGACTCTATAACATCAACTACATTGTTATTTGCATCAGGATGGAATTTTACCAAAATCTCACCAACAAGCCCAACTCTAGGCTTAACAATGTCGTTAAGCTCCAATTCATCAAATTCCTTTATGATACCC
>JAEZNF010000125.1 GCA_023441845.1 Bacillota bacterium
GTTCTGGAGATATTGGCAAATACAGGGGTACCTGTTGTTATAGATGATGTTAATACCGAACTTGTTACGCCGACAGGTGCAGGACTTATAAAATGCCTGACTCATAATTTCGGAAGCATGCCTGTTATGATAATTAATAAAATAGGCTATGGAATGGGCAAAAGAGAGACCGGGAGATTAAATGCGCTTCGGGTGGTAATGGGGGATTTGCTTGACGAAGGCTGGTTAAATGAAGAAATAGACGTTCTTGAGACCAATATTGATGATATGAGCCCGGAAATTATGGGGTATACATTGGAAAAACTCTTTGAGGGCGGCGCGCTTGATGCTTTTTATACTCCCATATATATGAAAAAGAACCGTCCTGCAGTTAAGCTGACTGTGTTGGCGGCTAAAGGTTCGGAAGAAAAAATTCTGGATATTATTTTCAGAGAGACTTCAACATTGGGAGTCAGAAGAACCATAACCAAGAGGTATTGCATGGACAGGGAAACGATGAAAGTGGATACCGGTATGGGAGAAGTGAGGGTCAAGGTTTCCTCGCGGGGGGATATAAAAAAGTATGCACCCGAATACGAGGACTGCAGGGAAATTGCCAATAAATGCGGCATACCGCTTGCAAATGTTTATGATATAGTGAAAGGACAGGCAAAAGGCCTGATATAATCAATAAAGGATTGAATATGCTGTACTACAAGTTTTCTGAGTATTTAAAAAACAGGTATGGTGTGAAGGTTTACAAGATACCTGTCAATATACCGGTTACATGCCCCAACCGTGACGGGAGAATAAGCGTTAACGGTTGTATTTTTTGCGGCGATGAAGGGGCCGGTTTTGAGTGTCTTCCCGATTATATGAATGTCAGTGACCAGATCAGGACGAACTCAAAATATATTGGTGAAAAATATAAGGCTGAAAAATTTATAGTTTATTTTCAGAATTATTCCAATACCTACCTTCCTCTGGTACAATTCAAAAACTACATTTCGGAGGCATGCGGCGAAAATATTGCGGCAATCTATATATCAACCAGGCCGGACTGCATTAATAAAGAGCAGCTCGGTTTTCTTAAGTTTATCAAGGACAGCGAAAAAATTGATATTGTGATTGAGCTGGGACTTCAAACCGTAAACTACCACACCCTAAAAAAGCTTAGAAGGGGTCATACTCTGGCTGAGTTCATAGATGCTGCGGTGAGTATCAAAGGTTATGGCTTGGAATCCTGTGCCCATTATATTGTGGATCTGCCTTTCGACTGTATGGATGATGTGGTTGAGGGTGCCAAAGTTATTTCGGCTTTGGGAGTAAATCAGGTAAAATGCCACTCTATGTACATTCTTAAAAATACCGTTCTGGGGGACATGTACAGCAAGGGTGAAATTGTTCCCGTTTCAATGGAGGAATACATTGAGCGTACAATAACCTTTCTTGAGTACTTAAGCCCCGACATTGTGATTCAAAGACTAATCGGACGGGCACCGGAGGAAAGAAGCCTCTTTTGCAGCTGGGGAACAAGCTGGTGGAAAATACGTGATGCCATTGAAGATAAAATGAGGGATGAAGAGAGATTTCAGGGAAAAAGGTTTCATTATCTGGATGGTGAAGCTTGTAAAAAGGATTAATATATTTAACCGAAAACCTTGTCAAAGGGTATCAAACTATGATAAGTTTTATATATTGTACAAATTTGATATTACTGCAATAGGTGAGTGCCTTTGTTTGTAAGTAATGTCAGATGTTGCATCGGAATTAAGTAAATGAGTGGAGGGTTGTTAACTTGAATAATGAAATGGTTCTTGTCCTTGATTTTGGGGGACAATATAATCAGCTTATAGCCAGAAGAGTAAGGGAAGCAAATGTTTACTGCGAAGTACTGCCTTATACTGCTTCTATTGAAAGAATAAAGTCAATGAATCCCAAAGGGATAATATTTACCGGAGGTCCGGCGTCTGTACTGGATCCAAAAGCTCCTTTCTGTGACAAGGAAGTTTTTAATCTTGGAATTCCTGTACTTGGTATATGCTACGGTATGCAGCTTATTGGAGTTATGCTGGGCGGTAGTGTTCAAAAGGCTGCGCAAAGGGAATACGGGAAAAATGAAATAAACTTTAATACTTCAAATTCTTTGTTTAAAAACGTTGAAGATACATCTACATGCTGGATGAGTCACACGTATTATGTGGATAAATTGCCCGAAGGCTTTGTAAACATTGCAACAACCTCCAACTGTCCTAATGCCGCAATGCAGAATACTGACAGGAATATTTACGGTGTGCAGTTCCACCCCGAGGTTATGCATACTCCAAGGGGAAGGGACATATTGAATAACTTCCTTTATAACATTTGTGGATGTTCCGGGGATTGGAAAATGTCTTCTTTTGCACGGCAGTCCATAGAGGCTATAAAGGATAAGGTTGGAGACAGGAAGGTTCTCTGCGCATTGTCTGGAGGGGTTGACTCTTCTGTTGCGGCCGTTATGATACACAAGGCAATAGGAAAGCAGCTGACATGCATATTTGTTGACCACGGTTTGTTGAGAAAATATGAAGGAGACCAGGTTGAAGAGGTCTTTAAAAAGCAGTTCGACATAAACCTTATCAGGGTTAATGCGGAAGACAGATTCTTAGACAAGCTCAAGGGCGTGAGCGATCCCGAAACAAAAAGGAAGATTATCGGAGAGGAATTTATAAGGGTTTTTGAGGATGAGGCTAAAAAGATAGGTAAAGTTGATTTCCTTGTACAGGGAACCATTTACCCCGATGTTATAGAAAGCGGTGCAGGAGATGCGGCGGTAATAAAGAGCCACCATAATGTAGGCGGATTGCCTGACTACGTTGATTTCAAGGAAATAATAGAGCCGTTAAGAAACCTTTTCAAGGATGAAGTTAGAAAAGTCGGAGAGGAATTGGGCATTCCGGAGGAAATAGTCTGGAGACAGCCTTTCCCAGGTCCGGGACTTGCGATAAGGATTATTGGAGATATAACAAAGGACAAGCTTGAAATATTAAAGGATTCCGACCATATCTTCCGGGAGGAAATTGCAAACGCAGGCCTTAAGAGGGAGATAAACCAGTACTTCACGGTACTTACGGGTATGAGAAGCGTAGGAGTAATGGGTGATGAGCGGACATATGATTATACGCTTGCATTAAGGGCGGTTACAACAACCGATTTTATGACGGCAGACTGGGCAAGGATACCGTATGATATTCTGGAGAAGATTTCGAACAGGATAGTAAACGAAGTCAAGCATATAAACAGGATTGTATACGATATAACATCAAAGCCCCCGGCAACTATTGAGTGGGAATAATGAAGATAACCCCCGAAAGTCTTGGAAAATCAGGATTTTCGGGGTTGTTTTATTTCTGTTGACTCCACTTTGTATAAAAGGAGGTTATTTTATGGGGATATTGTACTTTGAAAGTTGCACTTTTTTATATTCACAAAGAACTTCAGCCGCTTGAACCGCAGTATTATTATCATCTTCTGAATCAAACTTATCTTTGGAATTAATTGTATTGTCATAATGTTTTTAACTGGAAGTCATTCGGAAAGATATTTGTTGAAAAGAGAATTATTAAAAACCAGTGGTATGGGAGAAGTAATGTTACTGGTATCTTTATTTGGAGTAGCCAAATAGGTTGAACCAATATGTTTTTTTAGTACAAAGTATAGAGCTAAGGCATCTCCAACGGTTTCAATATTAAGTAACTCAAACTTAAATCAAGAAAAGCAGTATCATCAAGTTCCAAAGATTGTGCAAACTTTTTTAGCTTTGCGGGCTTTGAATTTCTTGTTCCTGCCTCATGTTTTCTGATTGCTCCTTCGCTTACGCCGGAAAGTTCCGCTAATGTTTTTTGTGAGATTCTGCGGATATTGCGGAACGATTTGATTTTTTCTCCAATGGTCATTCTATCACTTCATCGTCTTTGTATTATTCTACCGTGTTTCGTTGTTTTTGTAACAAAACTTAATATACCCTGAAATGTAATAATGTATGAGCGAAAAGCCCCAAATCTAGTGCAGCGTGGCGTAATTGACTTTACAATTGGAATAATCAGGAGTTAAATAGCATCGAATGGTTGACATAAAATACATTTGCAACAATGAAAAAAGTGATGGTATAAATAAAAGAAAAAAGAAA
>JAEZNF010000024.1 GCA_023441845.1 Bacillota bacterium
TCTTTTTTCTTTTATTTATACCATCACTTTTTTCATTGTTGCAAATGTATTTTATGTCAACCATTCGATGCTATTTAACTCCTGATTATTCCAATTGTAAAGTCAATTACGCCACGCTGCACTAGTATCATTATCTCCACTATTGCCGTTGATACCAATAAAGTCAGCCGGAGACAACAACTCTACTTTACCGACTGAGCTGACAAGGCGCTCTTTTTCATCCGGAGTTAATGTTATAATTATTTTCTTGGCAAAATTTCCGGAAGAATTGGCTACTTCTGTATTGTTCATGTCAAACGCAGTAACTGAGGAGACGTCTGTCGCTTGAATCACATATTCCCCTGCTGCATGTCTAACTGTTATTTTGATACCGGCAAGAGCCGAAGCTGCGTCTGTACCGGTTATGTCAGTACTTGTTTTGAATTCCTGATTCATTGTTATTGTAATCTTACCTGTATCGGCATTGTATGTAACTGCATCCGGTGCAACTTTTTTAGATGCAGTTGTATTGATTGCGAACTGCTTTATTATTGGGGAAGACCCGTCTTTAACCTGGGCAGTACCCGTTGCATTGTAAATGTTTGTATTGAACAAAATATAAGCAGCAGCAGTTCCTTTTAATATAGGAGTATTTAAAGTAATTGTGGCTGTCTTGTCTATTGTATCATAATTTATCTGGACAATATGAAGAGCAGATGAGAAGTCTAAACCTGGCTCATATCCCATCTTAAGAGGTGTTTCTCCTCCTATTGAATTAGCCAGTGAGTAATTAGCCGGATTTACGACATCGGATTTATTCATAAGACAAGGATAGTATATTCTTATAGTTTTTTCATCCGTCATTACTGCGTATACATCCTTGATATCGTCAGGTATTGTTGAAACGCCTGCAAAAGGCCGTAATTGCTGCAATCCCGGTGCTACGGTATCTTCGTCTTTCATGCCGACATAACCGATACCCACGGTTTGTTTGTCTTTAATTATGTCATTTGGTACACCAACTGCAGGGTTCAAATTCAAGTAATAAGCACCACTCTTTAATGCACTTGAAAGTTTGAAATCAAAAGCTTTTCGAGTTTCATCAACCTCTGATGGATTTGATAAAGTAATTGCACCGCTTGTACCATAATCTCTTGTAGAATTAATATCTGCAAATGTATCTAATGTACCGTAGACAGGCATGTTAAAATATACTCTGACTGTCATGCTGTTTAATGCAGCAACGTTTTTGACCAGAATTCCCTCCGGATAATTTGAAATAGGATTGAAGGGCAACTCTCTACTGTCTGCTGCAAACTTAAGTGGGTCTCCTATGAGCTTTAAAGATCCTTTACTAAATGCAGAAGGAGTGTCTATTCTTACTGTCAGTACGTTCTTATTGTCTGAATCCTGGTACACATATTCATTCATATCTTCCAAATCAACAGGTATATTGCCGTTTACTGAATAAAACAATGCATTGTCGGCTAACGTATTTGCTTTACTGTCCCATATAGGACCGTCTATTTCATTATCTCTTACATCCCTGTCAAAGTATATTCTTAGTGTCTGATTGTCAACAGGAAGTACTCCTGTCATTTGAGGTAGTTGCTTCTGAAATACCCTACCGACAAATGTGAGGCTGATACTTTGAGCATCCATCGGAATGCCGTCAGTATTTACCAAACCATTTACTGTCAGTGTGTATATTCTACCTAAATAAAGTTTCGGTATAGTCAATTTTACCTTGTTTGGTTGATCTAGTAAAAATTCCGCTTTTTCAGGATATCCTACGTCACCACTTATTGAATAGCGTGATACATCCGTTGCATTATAACCCACATTCCGGTCAAATGATACCAATATTTCTGTGCCGGATGTTCCAATGTATTCGATGCTTGTAATAGCTGTGATTCTTTTATTTAACAAACCGGTTCCCATAAAATTTGAATCATTACTTGCCTGAGAAATGGAAGCACCTTCGGTTGAATAAAGGTTTTCTGCTACAAGTTTATACAACAGTGCACCCGACATATTACTACTATCTATTGTAAAAATTACAAATCTGCTTGCAATCTCGTCTGATGGTAGCATGTTACCATCCCTTCCAATATCCCCTTCCTTTGCCATCCTTACCGAAGATATAGTCACTGGATATTTAGCACCATAAGCTTCTCTGATCTTGAAATTATTTAAAATAACGGTATCCGGATCAAGACTTTTACTAAATTCTGCAATAACACTTTTCAAATCGGACATTTGTACATTAATAATTTTCAATGCATCCGGATCGTCAAAAGTTTGTGTAATTATATCATTTGACACTCCTGGAAAGTTCGAAAAACATAGTTCTATAGTATTTCCTGCTAAATCTGTTATGTTTTCAATAGTTATAGAGTAAAGTGTAGAGCTCCGCATATTCTCTACAGTAATTGCTAGAGCATCCCTTCCGTGGTATTTTACATTTTTAATTAAAAGCTTAGACCTGGTTCCGTACATCTCAGATATTTCAATTTGTGATCCGGTAATACAGATTGGTTCGGAGAACTTTACTATAACCTCGTTATTACCTGTAGCAAAAATATCTTTAATGGTAGGTTTTACATTATCAATCTTTTTAAAGTTCAAATTTTCAGTAAGGTTTTTATGTTTTAATGTGTATACAACTCCTTGCTTAATGTCGGAACTTAATGTTAATATTACTGTACTGCTGAAGGAATCGGACTCATCCAGTTTTGCCGAAAGAACATTTGTAATTTTACCAGACTGATCTTTTACAACAAATTCATTTACTTTAAGTTCCGATGGGATAACATTTGTACCGAATCTTATCCTTATAGACTTACTGTTTAAGGCCTCCGGTTTCATGGATGATGAATTTAATTCCGTGCCGGTAAAATTGAAACTTAATTTGTTCTTATAAATAAGGGTATAAGTATATCCGGGTACTTGGTTTTGTGTAGAAAGAATGATTATTTTTTTGCTGCCGTCCATGAGCCTGATACTGTTAATTTTCAATCCGGAGTTGATAGAAAAATCATCAACATTACATTTAGAGACCTCATTATCAAACGCAACAGCAACTTCGTTATTACTCAACGCACTTACTTGAATTGGAGTGCAAATGGATGCAGGTAGCTCATCTGTTGCAGTAACATATTCGGATAACTGACTTTCGGCAGTTTGATTTATGGCGCAAATGGCAAAATTATATGATTTCTTCACGTTCAGACCGCCGATAATCATTGAATTACTATTAATATCTGTAACAGGGACAGTTACAAGGTTACTTTTATCATTATTGCTGTAATAGAATATTTTATATCCTTCGGCTGCTGTTGACCATTGCTGCATCTTAGTCAAAGCTTCCCATGAAACCTTTACTATTCCACGGTTATTTTCCATATATTGCGCAGATAAACCGGACACTTTAATAGATTTTAACATTTCGTCCCGTCCGGGAGCACTGGTAAATTTGTATTCATTCCCATCGTATTTAAGTGTGTAAATTTCCCCTGATGTTTGATAATCAGTCTGCAATTCAAAAACATTATCAGTATACTGCTTTAAGCCGGCACCATATATTGTCAAACCATCAACAGAAAATTTATCTTTGTCCAATGATCCTATGCTTCTGCTGAAAGTTACCTCAACAGTATCGTTATCTACTGCATTCAGATATAGTATTCCGGGTAAAGGAGTTACATCATCGCGGCAACTGCCAATATATGTATTGAAATGGTTTGCGACTATAAGAACATCCTCCATATTAACCTTTTCATCCTTGTTTAAATCAGCGTCGCTATTGTATCTTTCATCCTTGGCCGTAGCATTATATGAATGTGAGATGGCAACTATATCACGTAGGTTTATTGCGTTATCCTGTTCACCGTTAATTACCATATCCCCGGCATAAATTAAAATCGGGCTTTCCGAGGTGCTGATTTTTAGTTCATGCTGTACATATGAGTCACAGGGAGTAATAACATTGGTTAAGACCCTCTTAAGGTAGTTTGGTTTACTTATAATAAGCGAATAGCCGGTATCGGACCGGGGCACATCATTTATTTCAAAATAACCGTTTTCACTAGTAACAGATGATAGTTTCAGTCCATTAACTTCAACTTTAAAGCCCGATTTTATCTGTGATGAAACTTCCTTCTCATAGTTAAAATCAGCACTTACATATCCTGTTAATTTTATGGTTGAATCTTTTGTTTCTTCACTTGCGAATGTCTCCTGAATTAAGACAGGCAGAAACAATAATGTTAACAATAGAGATAAGACAGTAATTTTTTTTGTTTTTTGATACATAGATACTCCCCTCATTTCAAATGAAATTATTTGTTTGTAACTGGTTATCTACCAATATACCTATTATATATAATTTTCGTAATATTTTCAAGCTATAGCTAAATAATGAAACCTGGTGCATCTCAAACAATTATATTAATGGCAGAAGCAAATTTAATTAAACAATTAGCATTTTAAGTAATCCTGTTGCAGTCAGTGTAGGTAATATTAGGAGGAAAGTTTTCGCACGCTAATACATATAACTGCAATTATATTGACAATAAAGCAGGAGTGAGAGTTAGTGTTTAAAATGCTTTTTCAGGTATGGATATAAGATGCATACTGTCAGCTTTTTAATGTAATGATAGCCTTAGAATGAAGATTAGTAATGCTGCTCAGGAATAAAATCCGTTTTATTTTTATCAGCAACAGCAATACGTCCAAACACATCCTTTTTGTATATTTTTGCATCCTTACCCAACCCGTTATAATCAGTGCCTTATTAAGCTGCGTCTGCAGTGGATTATTATTCTTCAGCCGTTTGGAAAGTGTCTGTGGTGTGTAGCCCTTACCGTTTAACTTATACTGGAGATCGGCAAGTTCGGTCTTTTTTACTGCCAATTGCCGTTCCCATTCGGAATGATTCCTAGCATATGAGCTCTTTTTTGCCTCCCAGTCGGCAATATCCTGCTTTTTTGTCAATCTGATTTTCTGCCCGTGAAATTTCCCTCTTTATTCCGGTAACCCCGGAGTGATACTGTTGAAGTATAAACCCATAATAAGTACAAACACTAAAAACAAAGTTAAAATTTTCTTTGTTTTCCTTAATTGCCAAGCATCATAAAAACATCCCCTTAGTTATTTTTATCTACTACCGTAGTTAAATAATTTTTACAAAAGCTTCATATGATTAGTGGTGTCTATCACATGAAGCTTTCACATTCCTTCAGATTATGGAATTAGATTTTTTTACAATGTCAAACAATGGTGTTGAATTTAGCAGCGATAATCATTATATCACTCATGTTTACTGCACCGTCATCGTTCAAATCATATGCAGCAACATATCTTGAGTTACCTCGGACTGAATTAAATGCCGACGCTACAAGCATTACATCAGACATGTTAATAGCACCGTCATGGTTTACATCAAGATTATTCCCCGGTTTAGTTGCTGTACTGTTAGCAAATGCAGTCATAAACACCAGAATTGAATTCGAACCGACAGCGTGCTCATTTGTTGTCCATTCATCGGCACTATCCAAATA
>JAEZNF010000152.1 GCA_023441845.1 Bacillota bacterium
CAACATAGGATATATCATCAGCACCATATACAACCAGATTATAGAATACAGTGCTGCCTCTGAAATAGGTAAATTGGCAAACACTGCCGGAGACGATTAAAAAACTTATGAAAGAAGGTCAAAACAAATGAGTAATAATAAATCTCTTGAATTTCCTGATATACTTCAATTCCTTGATATATCCAGGACACTTATCAGACAAATTGGGCCAATGCTGGGGAGCAACCAGAGCGGCATATAAGGTTTCGCAAGAGAGTGATGCCAACAACGGTATCGCTCTTTAATTTACAAGCGCCTAAACCAATCACTCTCTTGGAAAACCAAGCGTTAAACCCCGGGAGTTTGAGGGCAGAGCCCTCAATAGCCGTAAGGCTTAATTAACTTTTGCTAATACCTTTTCGTTTCCTCATTGAGTCTTCACCACCAATGAGAATAGTATAAGAATCATGAACGATACGGTCACAAATTGCATCAGCCAGCGTAGGTTCACCAATTTTATGATACCAACCACCTACTTCGAACTGGGAGCAAAAGATTGTTGAAGCCTTTTTGTACCCAAATTCAAACATGTTAATCTTATCATATAATTTTACCATCAACACCTGTGGGGGTCGAGCCGGACTGTCTTCAACTCCTCCTAATTTCATATTTATCCAAACTATATCAACTTACCTGTTTTTCTTAATGCTTCAGTCAGAAAATTGCCGCACAAACCGATAAAACATCCCATTACTGCTCCTGAAACAAGTAAAACCGGTAAATACGAATAAACGGACAGCTCCTTCATAATAAAACCTGCCACCGTTAACTGGCCCAAATTATGGGCCACCGAGCCAGCCACACTGACGCCAACCAAACTGAATACCTTCAACATCCTTTTATACAGAAAAGCCATAATAACGGTACTTAGTGTCCCTCCGGCCAGGCTGAACAGGAACATAACAAATCCGCCCCCGAAAATAGAGGCAAGTACACACCGAACAGCCATAACTGCAAGTGCATCCTTCAGCCCGAAGAATACAATAACCACAAGGATAACGATGTTTGCCAAACCCAGTTTAACCCCGGGCATTACAAAGGGTAAGGGTATCCACGATTCAATTATAGATAAGACCAGCGCCTGTGAAACCATTATGGATAAAAACGCAAGCCGTTTTGTCTTGATCATTATAGCTCCTTCATTTAAAAAATTTATAGTATAAACTAATGGGCTGCTGTGTCCGCTTTATTCTTTTCACCCTCAATTTTTACAATGGTTTTATTAGGCAGGCATATGGCACTATCACCGCTGTTTTCAAGCCATCCGGCCTTTACACAAATACCGTCGGGGCACTTTGACTCTAAAACCTTTGCTCTGCCTTTTTCAATCAGGATAACATTCTTATAGTCTCCCGGAACCACTATCCTTTCGGGCTTTTCTACCGTATCAAGGTCTATTTTCCTTATTACCTTGCTGTCCTGCTTGATTACAAGTATCCTATGGTGCTCTGAACTGTCCGGACCGAAATACCTCATTCCCAGATATCCAAGGGCTACAATTAAGAATACCGATATAACCAGCAGGATGTCACCTTTTCTCAACATACTCGTATTCCTTGCTTTCGTCATCGAATTTAAACCTGTCCTTTAATCCATCTGTAACATACACCTTTTTATCCTTGGTAATAAAAATCGCATCAATTCCCTTAAGGCTTTCAATAAGCCTCATCCCCTTATCAAGACCCAACACAAATGTTGCTGTAGATAAGGCATCGGCGTCAATGGAGTTATCAGCTACAATAGTAGTGCTTATTAGGCCTGAATCGGACGGATATCCCGTCTTAGGGTCCAGTATATGATGGTATCTTACACCGTCCTTTTCAAAATATCTTTCATAATCGCCGGAGGTTACAACGGTTTTATCTGATAAATTGAGTATTCCGATAAATTTGCCGTTTTCCGCCCTCGGGTTTTGAACGCCCACCTTCCAGTCAGTTCCGTCGGGTTTGCTTCCAAGAACAACAACATTTCCGCCAAGATTTATATAAGCCGATGTTATCCTGTATTTTTTATATATTTTCACAGCCTCGTCACCGGCATAACCTTTTGCTATACCCCCAAGGTCCGCAATCTGGCCGGGTTTCTCAAGTTTTGCTGTTAATGTGCTTTTGTCTACAATAATATTTTTATAGTTTACGAGCTTTAAAAGGTTACTTACCTCATCCTTTCCGGGCACCTTGGGATTTTCGGTAAATATCCCCCAGGATTTTACCAGTGGTCCAACTGTAACATCAAAAGCTCCTCCACTTAGTTCGGAATACTTTTTGGCTGTCTCAAGTACGTAAATTGATTCATGGGTTAACTTTACTCCTTCCTTGCCAGCCATGTCATTAAGTGTGTCAATTTCGCTTCCGGAACCATTTATAGTCATAGTTTTTTCAAGCCATTGAAGCTTGTCGAAAACCTCATCTGAAGCTTTGGAGGCATCTTCTCCGTACACCTTCTGAGTTATTATAGTTCCCATATGAAAGCCCTGCTTTTCAACGGGAGTATCGGAACTTTTACTGCAGCCTGCAATGAGGGACGAAACCAAAACAACCAATATCCATAAAAAATATTTTCTTTTTATAAGCATTAAACACCACCTGAATTCTATAAGCTTAAAGTCATCATATATTTTATACC
>JAEZNF010000166.1 GCA_023441845.1 Bacillota bacterium
ATTATTTGCGCTGCCCGCTCTGGTAGCTTATTTAACCATCTTTATAGCGCTGCCTTGTTTTTCATCCCCTATGAGTCCTGACAGGGAAAAGAAGGTGGCTGATACTCTGGAAAAAATACTCTCATCAAGGGAATTTGCAGAACCTGAAAACAAAATCAGCATTGCCGATAGAATCTCGGATTTGATAAGAGATGTTATTAAATGGGTATTGAATTTGCTGCCCGACAGTAATATGGATAAAGTCGGCGGGTTTAACCCGCAGGCTATGACTCCGGCGGTTTTTTTGCTGAAATTGTTTGCAATTGTACTGATAGTTGTTTTTGTAGTCTTACTGGTATATTTTATACTTCGAAATCTGCATCGATCAAAGGCTGTTAAAGAAAAAGCGGATGCGGAGCTCCTTACAACTTTAAAGGATTCCGAAGAGGTTGAAAAGATGGCGGTGGGATTCTATATAAAAGGCGATATCAGGCAGGGGATAAGGTTTTTATACATAGCTATGATATTAAGTCTTAATGAAAAAAACATAGTTAAGATAGATAAGTCCAAAACAAACAAGCAATACTTGAGAGAAGCCATGGAAAATCAATACATATACTACAGAGATATGCAGGAATTCACGTATGATTTTAACAGGTACTGGTATGGAAGAAACAGTGTAGATAAAAATAAATTCGATTATTGGTACTCCATTTATACCTCCAGGTTAAAGGAGGGTTCCAGATGAAATATAATAGGGGCATTTTAAAAAAGGTTTTACTGTACGGCTTGGCAGCAGCTGTAATTTTCTCGATAGCTCTTGTAATAAACAGCGGCAATACTAAAAACAAATATGGAGATTATACCTCATACAATGCCGATAAACAAGGCGTTAAAGCACTGTATCTTCTTGCCGGGAAGATGGGTTATAGCACCGGGGTCTTTAAAAGGCCGGTACGTTTCATGCCTGACGGGTCAACTCTCGTTGTAGTAAAGCCGCAATGGTATCCATATATTGATGAACTTGAAGAAAAGTTTCTTAAAGAATGGGTCAGACAGGGAAATAAATTGGTTTATATTGATGATGACAATGATGCGTGCAGCAGCCTGGTAGAGCTTCTTGATGCCAATAATGAAGGCTATGTGGACGGCTATGAGGACTGGGAGGTATACAGTGCCGGAAATGGCAAGATCTACGTGAACGCTTCATGCGAAGATTTTACTAACGAAGGATTAAGGAGCCTTAGCGGAGGAAAGTCATTTATTTATATTTTGGATATTTCGGAGAACAAAAGGGTCTTGTTTAATGAGTATTACCATGGAATAGGTAAATTGGGAGTCACTGTCTGGGATATCATAGGGCCTGCAGGCATAATCATTATAATGCAGCTTCTAATGGGATTAATTGTCCTGGCATTTGTTATATCAAGAAGATTCGGCAAACCTGTTACGGTGTTTGAGACCATAAAAAGGAAGGAAAACGAGAATATTTATGCCCTTTCCGGCATTTATGCAAAAGCCCGGGCAGACGGGGTGGTATTGGAAAATATACTTAAAAAGTTTGAAAAGGAATTGTCTAAGTTTTTAGGATATGATGGAAATCCCGGAAGACAGGAATTGATTACCGCATCGCAGGGAGTGAAATTCCTTAACGAAATGAACATAAAAGTACTTTTTGAGCGGTGCCAGTACCACATTAATTCCGGGGGCGGAAATTTTAAAGAACTGGTTTTCCTGGTTCAGTGGATTGAGAAAATTAGAAGGGAGATTAAATAATGGATTTTGATAATGGTATTAAAAGCTGCGAATTTACTCAGGCAAAAGCTAAAGCTGTAATTGATGAGATTTCCAAGGTTGTAGTGGGTCAGTACGAATTTATAGAGCAGCTGGTAGTTGTTTTGTTGGCGGGAGGTCATGTTTTGATAGAGGGTGTACCCGGCCTTGCAAAGACACTTGCCGCAAAGGTCATGGCAAAGACGGTAAAAGCCGAATTTAAAAGGGTCCAGTTTACTCCGGACCTTATGCCGGCTGACATAACAGGTACAAAAGTTTATGACACCAAAACTGCCAACTTTTTCATGAAAAAGGGTCCGCTTTTTACAAATATCTTTCTTGCGGATGAGATAAACAGGACTCCTCCCAAAACACAGGCGGCTCTCCTCGAATCCATGGAAGAGAGGGCAATTACCATTGACGGAGAAACTTATAAGCTTGAAGATCCGTTTATGGTTGTTGCAACTCAGAACCCTGTTGAGTACGAGGGAACCTATCCGCTTCCGGAAGCTCAGTTGGACAGGTTTATGATGAAGCTGGTTGTTGACTATGTGCCGCAGAAGTTTGAAAATATGGTGCTGGAAAAGTATAAATACGGTTTTTCCAGTTCGAATCTTGAGACGATTGAAGTAAACAAGGTCTGTGATTATGAGGATATTAAAAAATGCAGAGAAGAGATATTAAGTGTTGAGGTTAATGAGGGGATAATAAACTACATTACTTCAATTGTCAGGGCTACAAGAAATTCTCCCAGCCTTATATTGGGAGGTAGTCCCAGAGCTTCAATAGCGCTTCTCTTAACATCAAAGGCCATGGCAGCTATTCAGGGAAGGACTTTTGTGACACCTGAGGATGTTAAGGAACTGGCTCTGCCTGTTTTAAGGCACAGGGTTATGCTAAGGCCGGAGGTAGGGATTGACGGTCTTAAGAATGATGATGTGATTAGAAATATCCTTGGCAAGGTGGAAGTCCCGAGGTAGACATTTTTAAAATAAGGAGCATGACAAAAGATGCCGTTTAGTAAAACTTTTTCCGGGCTGCTGGTGTTGGGAATAATACCGATAATTCTGGGGGCATATATTGGAGGGGCTTTCTACTTCTTTCTCCTTTACAATATGCTGATTTTTGCACTCCTGGTTGTTGACTTTATGGTATCGCCCGGTATAAAGAAGCTTGAGGTTGCAAGGTTATCCGAGAACAAACTGTCGCTTGGTACCGATAATGAAATATTTATAAAGATCAGAAATAACAGCAATTATTTGTTGAACATTGAAGCTACTGACGAAGTTCCGGTTTACATCAATGTTAAGCAGGGAGTTGTGAAAATAAATTCGGTTCCCCATCAGGAATGCCAGGCCGGGTATTTGGTTGTTCCCGAAAAAAGGGGAGAATTTACCTTTGGGAAAGTACATGTAAGGTATAAAGGGGTTTTGAGGCTCTGTACCAAAGCCGGCAAGTTCAACCTTGAGTGTAATTACAAGGTATATCCGAATCTTAAGGACCTTAGAAAATACAGCTTTGCAGCTCTTAAGAAAAGCCAGTTGATAAATGGAATGAAAAAGGCTAAGGCCTACGGTATAGGAACTGAGTTTGAGAGCCTCAAGGAATACTCGGAAGGCGATGAGTACAGAAAAGTCAACTGGCTGGCAACAGCAAGGGCAAATAAACTTATAGTGAATACATACGAGCCGGAAAGGAATCAGCAGATATATATAATGTTGGACTCGAGCAGGGTTATGAATTCAGAGATCGAGTACATAAAAAAGCTTGATTATGCCATAAACTCAGCCTTCCTGCTGGCTGAAATTGCCGGAAAAAAAGGTGATAATATAGGCCTCCTGGTTTTCGACAGCGAGGTAAAACGTTTTGTGAAGCCCGGGAAAGGCATGGTGCAGTTCAGTATAATAGCCGAAAACTTGTATAATGTAGAGGAAAATTTTGTTACGGCAGATTACAACGGCGCATTGATGTACCTCAATATGAATCAGCAAAGAAGGAGCCTGCTTTGCATATTTACAGAGCTATTTAATGCAAGTGAGGCCTTGGACTTGGTAAAATCATTGAGGAGCACGGCAAGAAACCATATACCTCTTATTATTACAATCAAGGATATGAGGCTTTATGAAATGGCAAATACAAATATCAAGGATTCACAGGATGTATTTTTAAAAGGCGCAGCAATGAAGCATATTGAAGAAAGGGAAAAGATTCAAAGGATTTTTCTCGAGTCAGGGATAGCGTGTCTGGATGTTCCGCCCGACAAGCTTTCCATGGAAGTTGTAAACAAGTATCTGACAATGAAATCTACGATGCAGATTTAAATTTTGACCGATTGCTCCAAAATACCGGAAACAGAAGATAAAATACCAGGATTAGTAGCATGGCCAGGGAAAAAACTAATTTTGCAGATACAGAGGCTGATGAAGGTGTAAAGTATCCCTCAATAGTGCCTGCCACAACAAGTATGGGAATTGTACAGCACACAAAGTATATCGCAGTTTTGCCGTATTTAATAAGTGAATCCTTTCTTGAGTAAATACCGGGACTAATAATTGCTTTTGCAATCAAAAGACCGGCAGCTCCGCCGACAAAAATTGCAAACAGTTCAAAAACACCATGCGGTAGTATCATTGCCCAGAACTCCGACGAAATACCTTTTTGGTAAGCAAGAGCAGCGGCTCCGCCAAGCATAAACCCATTTACTATAAGGACGTAGCACGTCCCGATACCCAGAGTAATACCAAGAACAAACGCAATTAGACTGACTTTTATATTGTTTGTCATAATAAATCCGGATGTAATAGCGTTATCCCATGCTCTGCCGGTGCTGTCAAAGTTATTGATGCCTTCAATCAAATCCTGAGGAATGAATGCAGGAGCATTATCCGGCAATATCATAATAAATACGAAGCTTACCAGCATACCGAATAAAAAGAGCGCAGTAGACGCTGCAAAGTATCCCATATATTTTTTAATAAGCAGTGGAAAACCATTAAAAAAGAACTTAAGCATTTTCTTAATATGGGAGGATTCGACTGCATATATATATCCATGAGCGGAAGCAACCAGCCTGTTAAGGTACTCGGTGGTTTTGGAGTTCCCGTAATAGGTACGGGAATAGGACAGGTGACCGCAAGAGGTATTATATGCAGAGATAAAATTATTAAGATCATCCCCGCTGATTCTTTTAA
>JAEZNF010000029.1 GCA_023441845.1 Bacillota bacterium
TCTTTTTTCTTTTATTTATACCATCACTTTTTTCATTGTTGCAAATGTATTTTATGTCAACCATTCGATGCTATTTAACTCCTGATTATTCCAATTGTAAAGTCAATTACGCCACGCTGCACTAGTACTACCTCCCGCAACCGTTGCGGTTCAAACGGTATTGACTCCGTACTGCAAGGGAATTTCACCCTTGAATTTATCAGAACAGTTCAGTCCTTATAGACTGGCTTGCTTTTTGTTCGGCTTACTAGTCCGAACTTATGCCGCAACGCGGCGAACTGTACCTATAACCTGTAACCCCCTGAGGCAAAACTGTAATTTGGGACATAATGAAAGTCGGGACTGTTGATCCCGGCAGGCTGTAAAGTTAATTTTTGTTCGCTAAACCACCGATTTTGTACCGCATAAAATTAGAACCCCAAAGCCATTATTCCCATGGCTTCGGGGTTTGTTATTGCACTATTTCAACCAACTTACTTTATTTAACAATCTTCTCGTTAAGATATTCAATAAACCACTTAACTTTCTCAATAGGCATGTTCCTCATTCCATGTTTTCTGATAAACTCCTTAATTTCAAAATATTCCGCTTCATCGAGAGATTTTACATACTTCAACTCTTCCTGAAAACCCACTATCGTATCTTCTATTTCCGACTTGTTAAAATCCTCAATAAGGCTATCTAGTTCACTATAATAAGCACTTGGATTAAAATAACACTCCAAAAAATATTTAAACTTATTGAGCCTATCTTCATTTATCGCCATTTGTTTATACCTCCTAAAAAATTGGAAATGACGTTAATATCTTAAAACCTAGCTCTTGAGTTGCATCTTTAACAAGTACAACTCGTGACTTTGTAAGATTACTCACAACAGTAGTTTTATCCTGTAGAACACCTTTACCTATAGAGTATGCACTTTCAGCATCGAATACCTTTCTAGCTTCTGTTCCACTCTCAAGCCACTGGGCAATTTCTTTGCAGTTCGCCCTCAAATTATGCTGAACTGCATCTATTGCTGTACTTTTATTTGTAAATGAAGTGGCTGCGTCAACTTCTTCTTGGATTGCTCTACGTATTAACTCTTCATTAGTTTGAGATACATGTTTTTCAAGGGTATGACCGCCAGCAGATTCCATAATATCAAGAATATCATCGCCTATGGCACGAATTTTATTAATTGTCTGTGTAACAAATTCGCTGCAATTATTATGCACTAACAGGCCATTTGTGCCTACAAAATAGGTGTGGAACTCGTCTACATTGAGGTTGTATATCTTTTCCGGCTGCTGCAATGCCTCAACGGTGGTTGCTATTAGGGTTTTAAGCTCACCTTTGGAATTAAGTATCCTATCGCCGGGTTTTAGGTTCCTTGCTGCTTTCCACCATCCACTATCTGTGAAGAATAGGTGGGATGCAGTTGTTCTAATTTCCTCATTATCCAGTTTCAAATGTACAAATTCGTATGTACTCTTGATGTAAACGTGTTTGACCTGCTTATAGTCTATTATATTATTATTTACATCCTTTGCCAATACATATTCGCCTTCTTGAATTTGGTCAATACGCTTTAGGCCGTCACGAGTCGTTATAAGAGTATCTCCAGAAAAGCAACCGTTTTCCAAACATTGTAGAGCATTTTCCGCTTTTTCTGCGGTCATTCCATCTGCCATTAATTCTCTCTTAAGTTGCTCTCTTGAAAGTTCAAGCGTTTCGTCATTAGGTATTATAATTTTTAACTTATCTTCACCAATTCTTTCTACTGACTTAACCCTCTCAAATAAATCATCGGCTTCATCTGCATATACTAATGACCTTTTTATTAACACTTTACTCATTGCTTTTGCTTTTGTTGCAGCACTCATAGGAATATTTTTTACAATCCTAAATGTCTTTCCATTAATTAATGGTAACAGTACACAAGCAACTGTGATTATTTGATCTCTTTTTGTTAATTTCTCCCCTGTAATTAGATCAACACCAGTAACAGCCTCCTGTGCATCTTTATAATCGCCAATTAATGGTATAAAACTAGTGGCAATGGAACAAATATTTGCTATACTTATTGATTCCTTGGCAACTTTTATTGTATCAATACATAAATACAAGCTTCCATCCTCAGACTCTGCTGTATATACATTATAGAATCCCAAGTATCTCGCTAATTGTACGACATCTACAATTATGTTGTTTAAAACAGTCGTATCTTCCAACCGTTTGAAATTAATGCCATATACTGTCTGCCCATATTCATCTTTTACTATATTATTAAGCGTATCGAATTCAAGCTTTCTTGTATTACCGCACCAATCCTTAACTTCAGCAATACTTGTTGTGTCTGGATGCATTCCGGGAGACCCAGCAACTCCATCAAACGCAGCGCATGCTTCATCAATATTAACAAATGGTTCTACAGGCCCACCTAGTTCCTTAGAAATACACATTAAAGATGTAAGTTCAATAGGTGATAGCCTTTTTTCTTCTCCATATTTATTAATAGTTCCAGGAAATACTTTTGCACCAGTGTATGTCGTTCCAAATTTATTCTTTTCTATATTATATTGCCGAATTGCTTTTTCAATATTTATTATTTTTGCATAGCATTTATTATCATTTGAAGTAAATTTCAAACCCTCAATTTCTAGCAGAACACTAGGAGAATATTTAAATTCCCTATAGTAGAGTTTATCGATCCCGTTTACATTTTTATACTCAAAAATCCCTGTAAAACTTGGACTATAACACATAGTCAGGTATTCTCTTACACGAACTCCTTCCTTTTTTATCCATGAAAATCCACCTCCCATGTTATCTCCCATTATATTGACCATGTTGTACTTTGTTAGTTCAGCAGCTACATTAGCCTCTATATTTTTGCACTTATTACTAGCTATTGTTGCGTCAATTCCCATGTAGCGGGTTTGAAATTGGTAAATAGCCGCAGCCATATCTTCCTCGTAATACCCTGTGACTCTCATACCTTCAAATTCCTTGCTTGATATCGAAAACTTTCCACCACATTGAAGGAGTTGTAATACCCTTTGAACAGGAGCTACTTTTGCACTATATGCATCTTTATTTGGATCCTTTGCATGCCAATCTATTGGGTTAACTAATGCTCTCGACTGCCAATCTAAAACAGTTTGCTCAGAATCCGAATTGGTCATATAATATGTTAAAAATGGCCTAAAAGCGTTAATGAACTCATCAAAATTTATAATTGCCTTTCCATTAAAAGGATCGATCCTATATTTGCTGCTGTCAAATGTAGCAGAATGCTCCTGACCATCCTGGACTATTGTAACTTTATATAAATTTGATTGTTCCAAAGTTAACACACCATGAACTTCCTGTACTATGTCTTCCAAATATACTTCACCATCAGCTAATTTGGCTTTTTGCCCATCAATAACCTTGATGGTATACTTACCCGTGCCTGCTATGCCATCAAAATGACTGACAACAAGGTGGTAAAGATTATCTTGAGTTAAGCTGATTTCGAGGTAAAAGTTCCTTCCATCATAGTCATCATTTGATGCAATCAGCTTGTATGTATTATCATATACCTCTATAACTGTATCTGTATCGCCCTCACTTAATATGGTGTATATTTTGCTGGCTTCCGGCGTAAAATCATAGCAATCGGTATCCCCCCCAAAATCTATAGATCCCTTAAAACATAATACCACTGTTGAATTTTCCGGGGCAGATGGATTTTGCGGGTCTGATGGATTTGTTTGGGTGGGTGATGTTATAAAGTTTATTGTATATGTTCTTGTACTAATATTATCTTCCGCGGTTACTGTGATTATTGCAGTTCCGGGCAATGAACTTCCTGATTTTGTTATCCTACAACTTGCACGTGAACTATATGTAAATGCATCAATTTGAGGAAAAGGTGTTCCTGCCGGGAGAGTTACAGTATACTCAGTTACATCAGGACTAAAGAATGGCATTCTTTCTCCATCAATAGTTATGCTACTTAGCCTTGTTTCAGATCTGCCCGGTATCATTATAGTAGGATTACACTTATTTCCGACAATTTCATCCCCTAACTGGCCAAGATCGTTGATTCCCCATGCCCAGATTGAGCCGTCACTTTTTAGTGCTACTGAATAGTTAGCACCCGGATCTATGTCCACAATACCTGATAATGTTTGTAATTTAACCGGAGTATTTTGTACATATTCATTATATGCACCCAAACCCAATGATCCCATATGGTTTTTCCCCCATGACCATACGGTTCCATCACTTTTTAACGCTAGCATGTTATCTGAACCTTCAGCCAAATCAACAATATTAGATAAATGTTCCATTTTGGTAGGCACACAGACATCTTCAGCCCCCCCTATGTCCAGCTCACCCATACTATTCTCTCCCCATGCCCATACTGTTCCGTCACTTTTAAGGGCATAGGAAGATGATTTTCCGGCAAATACTGCTTTTACCCCTTCTAATCCAGGGACTTTAACAGGAGTAGTCTTAAATGTACCAGACCTATATTTAAAATTAAATCTGCTGCAACCTATGTTATCTTTTCTCATATAAATATCAACATTTATTTTTTTATTAGAATTATCTATTATAACAACGTCTGCTGACAAGTTTTTTTCAAATGGATTATATTCGTCTATTGAACAACCAATATTTATATTCAAATTATCTGAGTCAATCTCTCTTTTTATAGTATGAAGGTACTCCCATTGAGGCGTTGAGGCTGTTACTTCATAGTAATTATCAAATAAAACAACCTGTACAAACTCTCTTTCCGTCACGGGGCGGATACGTATTAGATAACCTCTTATTATTTCATTATTAGGCCCAACGACAAGATAATCATTGTCCGCACCAAATCCAAAGACCTCAAGCTCATACCCAAGCACCATTGAAATTCTAGGTCCTGCATCTACAGATTCATTATAGTCCAAGGTTGTTGGTTCAGAGTCTTTTTTAAAATCCTCCGCAATTCCAAGGGCACCATCGTAATTGTCCCCACATGTCCAAACAGTACCATCTTCCATTAATATCAAGGAATGATTTTCCCCAGCAGCTATATCTACAATTTTCTTATCAGGTAACCCTTGTACTTTTACAGCTACGGGCTCTTCATAATAATCTACAGGATTTCCTCCAATACCAAGTTGCC
>JAEZNF010000201.1 GCA_023441845.1 Bacillota bacterium
CTGGACGTTTTCCTGCCTGAATGCACCTTCACGGAGCTTTTTCTCAAGCCTTGTCTTATTCCTTCTTATTTGTCTTTCAAGTATATCAACAACCTTATCTATTGATGCATACATATCTTCATTTGACTCTTCAGCCCTCAAAACAATTCCGTTTGAGGCGATAGTCACTTCAATGATTTGCCTTGTTTTTTGAACGCTCAAAGTTGCATGAACTTCAGTATTCGGATTAAAGAACTTTTCCAGTTTACCGATTTTTCTAGTAACTTTTTCCTTTAACGCTTCTGTTACCTCGATGTTTTTACCACTAATTATGAATTTCATATACGTCAGCAGCCCCTTTCATGATGCAGATTGTATTTACAAATAGCCTACTTCGATTTATTGCAAATACTTATAATATTTTTACCCAAACACTCAATAATCAATCAGCTTTTACCTTATAACTTTTAAAAAAAATTCACCTCCGTTTGTAAACATTTCTTTTAAAATAAAAAGCTCAAGCCATTAAAGAATGCATTTGGATAAAAGTATCCATATAACTATATTCTACATTTAGAAAATAAATCCTCCTTTAATCAAGTCTATTTTTATTAACAACCTGTTATAAAAGTTATCCACAACCTGTTTATTTTCACTATTTCATTTTTAATAGTCATTTTGGTTTTTTTGTATTGCACCGCCCCTAATAAGCCTAATAAATGGCTATTCAGACTGTAAATTATTGGTCTTAGGACCATCGGCTTATTCACAAAACACGTGTTTTGTGTACATAAATTCTGGGGATAATGTGTATAATTCTGTGAATAACTATAGCAGGCTTGTTTCAGTTGTGGATAACATTGCTGTATGGCATGTCAGTTTTTTTACATTATGTATACTTCAAAACCGCTCCCGCAACAAATTCTTATCTGATTTATAGGTATCGTCATATTTTATTTTTATAATACAAATGTAGTATTCATGGAATAATCCCAGAAAAAATATATAGAATATAACAAACATCTAAAATAAACCTTTATTTTGTGAGTTGATTTTATGTGTAAAACAAGATTTATAATAATAGGCCGCAAAAGCATCATTTTTATTCTTGGTGCATTATTACTATTCTCTTCAACTGCATATATGCTTTTTAAAGCGGTCAGTCACAACCCTGTGAATGAATTTATAGATCCTGACAGCGGTATAATTGTGATAGATCCCGGCCATGGCGGGATTGACGGAGGAACCAGCAGGGAAGGCGTTCTGGAAAAGAATATCAATCTTGATATTTCCAATAAGTTGAAGCTCCATCTTGAGCAACTGGGTTACAAAGTAGTAATGACCCGCCAGGAGGATATCTCCATGGAAAAACTCGGCGGCAAGGGAAGCAGCAGGCATCAGAGGGATTTAGACTCGCGTGTAAATATAATAAACAACAGCAATGCACAGCTGTTCCTGAGCATCCACGGAAACTGCCATTCAAGGAACCATAACGCAGATGGCTCGTTGATTATTTATAACAACAAGTTCAGGCAGAGCAAGTCTTTAGCTTACGCTCTTCAAAGATCCCTAAACAATATGACTGTTAACGGTAAAAAACGTACGCCACATGACCCTAAGACAGGCAATTATTATTTGTTAGAGCATTCCAATATACCCGGAGCAATTGTTGAAACGGCTTTTTTTACAAATTCAGCCGAATTCAAGCTGCTTCTTGATGACAGCTTCAGGGATGACATAGCCGGAGCCATAGCCGGAGCTGTATTAAAGTATCTGGAGGAACAAAAAAGCGTATAAACCGTTAAATATAAATTTTTGCATAATGAAGAAGGAAATGAATATATTTTATTTGGGTATTCTTAGTTAATTCCGGGGTAAATTATAATGAAAATATGTTTTATTGCAGTGAAAAGAAACCTGATGTTATTCCTTTTCCTACCGCTGGTTTTAGTAATTTTGATGGGCTTTAGTTCGCTTTATAGTCAAGTAATCATGCCTGTTGCGGGTTTACCGGATTTTTCAGAAGAGGAGATTCTTAACTCCGGCAAAGGCGGAAAACTTGCAATAATAATAGACGATTTCGGACAAAGCAGGAATGGCGTAAAAGAAATGATGTCCATAAACAGGCATTTGACGTTTGCCGTCATGCCATTTCTTGAGTTTTCCGAAGAAGATGCCTTAACTGCTCATGAGAAAGGGTATGAAGTCATAGTACATCTTTCCATGGAACCTTACAGGGGAAAACTCAGTTGGCTTGGTCCACGCCCCATTTTTTCAGGTATGCCCGGAGAAGAAGTAGTGCAAATTGTGGAAGATTCCTTTATAAGCGTTCCTCATGCTGTAGGTGCCAATAATCATATGGGTTCAAAAGCAAGTGACGACGAGAATGTGGTTTCCAATATTTTAAATGTAATCAAAGAGAAGGATATGTTCTTTGTAGATAGCATGACCAGCGAACGTCATATATGCAAAAAAATTGCCTCTTTAAATGGTGTAAGGTTCTATGAGCGGGATGTATTTTTAGATGGTCAAAAGCCCAAGTCCTATGTAAAAGAACAACTGCGGAAAGCGGAAATAATTGCTGTAAAGAAAGGGAAAGCTGTAGCAATAGGACATGTAGGGGCAGAAGGCGGCAAAGTAACAGCTGAGGCTATTAGCGAGATGCTTGCTGAATTTGATAAAAATAAAATAGAACTCACATTTATATCGGAGTTGAAATAATTCAGCAGAAAGCGAAATATTTTAAAGACTGTCTCTGAATTCACCACCATCGAAAACGAAACGGACTTATTTAAATTTGCTTTTAAACAAAGGGGCTGTTGCAACAGCCCCTTCTACCGTCAGTCAGATTAAATTTGTTCTTACAAACACTCCGGTATCTTCCTGAAGCTTATAAACAACTGCCCAATATCAGTATCATTCCGAATCTCACTATGCGCATGCCTGTTAACTACCGGGGAATTCAATAAAACTCCATCCCGATTTCCGACAATAACTGTACCATCGGCGTCTTCATCCATCATCTCGATCTCAAGAACGGATTTGCTCTCATCTAAAAACGGTATAATCC
>JAEZNF010000035.1 GCA_023441845.1 Bacillota bacterium
TCTTTTTTCTTTTATTTATACCATCACTTTTTTCATTGTTGCAAATGTATTTTATGTCAACCATTCGATGCTATTTAACTCCTGATTATTCCAATTGTAAAGTCAATTACGCCACGCTGCACTAGGCTTCATTATCCCAATATGCAATATGCCTGGTATACCGTAGTGTTATGATATCCCAGCCTTTTTCCTTTTTCTGTGGTTGGGCAGGAAGAAGTGAAAAGACTTAGAAGGTATATTAACTCTAAGTCTTTCCATACAAGTTGTAATACTTTTCAAACTCACTTAAAAATGGTTAATGGTTGCAATACTCATTTCTACTTTTTTTCAAATTCGTGGTTTACAACTTTATCATCAATATATTCAATTCGTTCAATAGGTAGTAACTCGTTGCTTTCTTTGCTTTTTTTCATAACACTGTAACTCTTGTGTTGACTTAAATCCGACCATACAATACTAGCAATACAATCTTTCCCATGGTGTTCAATTCTATCTGTATTCATATAAGTCTCATTAGGTTGCCAATTCCTTGATAGCTTACTACTCTCCCTATAAAAACGGATAAAAACATCCTTCCTAATAATCTTATCAGAAGTTATATTTCTTGTTTTTCTAACTTCATCATCTACTGCCATCATGTTTACAGGATTTTCCTCAGAAAACTTTTGAACTAATAATTTTAATTCATGTAAATCTTCTGGAGGTTTAATAATCATGTAATGTTTTTCTATTGTAGCTATTTTACTGTCTGGGGAGTAAGAAACCGTTTGTGTATTTTTAATCTCAAAAACCTGGGTAGTCCCTCCTCTTTCTCCGTTATTTAGCACATAGCTAAACAGGACATATAAAAGTACGGATATCACAATAAGCAGCATTAGTAGATATTTTTTTTCTAGAATAAATTTAATCATTAGTTTAATACTCCTTCAAATGGAATATCAATTTCCATTACTGTTGCAAAAGGTTTATATTTCCCATTAAATTGTTTATAATGTTGTAATACGTACCATGCTCTAAAACCAGCTAAGTTAACATATACTTTTTCAACATCTGGCTGGTCTAAACCAAAATGGTCATAAATAGTAAAATGTAGAGTTCCAGATACTAATTGACGGTTGACTGTTCAATATGGAATATAAATCATCATTCATTTCATAATCGTCCGGTGTGTATACCCCGGCCTTAAGCTCATAAGTGTCATCCAGATTCGATCCGGAATAGTAGTAAACCCTTATGTAGTATTTTCCGGCAGTATTTATTAGGCCGGCATATTTTTCATCTAATCCGACACCTGCATATGACCCTCCTACATAAGCTCCGGTGCTGTCATATATCGCCAAGTCATAGTCGCAATCGAGGGGCAAACTTTTCATTGTAACATTCAGCTTACCGGTTTTGGTTGTATCAAGTACAAACCAGTCTTCGTCAATATTTGTATGCAATGTTGGATAAATTGCTGTGTCATTTGATATTGATATTGCAGTTTGCCTGCTGTCGTTGGGTTCATAGCTGTCAGGTGAATTAGTTGTGAAATTCACTGCATCAACAAAAAGATTGTTGTCTTCTACAATCGGCTTTACAGTCTTGTTATTGCCGCTTGCCGATGTGTCATAAACCAGTTCGGGATCTTTGGGTTTATTAGTAACTTCCGGTGTAGGCTCTGCTGACGGTCTAACCGTTCCGGAAGGACTATTCAACAAAGCGGCCTCTGCGTTGAGCATTCCTGAAGTAGATACTTTACCTGCCAGATTTTGCTCATAAGTTGCGTTATTCAATATTCTAGCCTTTATTTCTGAAGCGGTCATATCAGTATATTTACTTTTCAGGAGTGCCGCTACACCGGTTACGAATGGCGTGCTCATAGATGTACCGCTCATAAACCCATATTTGTTTCCCGGAAGTGTGCTTAAAATATTTACTCCAGGTGCACATATTTGTGCTTTTGATCCAAAGTTTGAAAATGCCGCAATTTCTCCGTTATTGTCCAGAGCTGCCACAGAAATCACATTTGGAAGTTGATAACATGCCGGATATGTCGGATTAGTATCTAAATTCTGCCCTGCATTTCCAGCGGCACATAGGAAAATAGCATCGCTGCTTGATATTATATCCTTCAGGGCTGGATTTTCCTGACTTCCTCCCCATGAGCAATTAAAAATTTTCACTCCTACACTTATTCCGTAGCTTATTGCATCAATTGCATCGCTTGTCCGACCTACATTTCCATTTATGAATTTCAAAGGCAAAATTTTTACATTTGGCGCAACACCTGCGATACCATTATTATCATGTTTTGCAGCAATAATTCCTGCAATATGCATGGCATGAACGTCTTTTAAGGAATCATCGAATACACTGCCATCCCTGTTGTAAAAATCATAACCATTAATGTTATCAATCATTCCATCCAGATCGTCATCGATACCGTTTGGCAATTCCTTTGTATTTATATATACATTGTTTGAGATTTCCGAATTATTCGGATCAAGCCCCGTATCTAAAATTCCAACTATTACATCATTTGATCCTGTTGTTATATCCCAAGCCTTTTCAGCACCTATATCTACGCCAACCGCTCCAGCTTGACCGTTTATTGCCTGCCCATTATTCAAAAGCCCCCATTGTTCGTTATACCGTGGGTCAGATGGTGTCAAAAAAGATTCAAGCTCATAATCCAACTGTGCATACTCAACATTAGAATCACTTTTCAGATCATTTAATATATTGGCAACATCTTCATCGCTTGAAATTTCAAGGGTTTCCATATTAAAGCGTTTTATGGATTTTTTTAATGCTACTTTTGATGCTGGTTTTTTCGATGAGTATTTATTTCTACTATTACCCGCTTTATTTATATCCTTGTATTTAACAATGATATTATTTTTCTTGCTTTCTTTTTTCACACTTTCAGTTATCTTACCTATCAAGGTACTTTCTGATTGTTTATCACTTGCTGTAGCTGCTGTCAAAGCAGTCGGATTTACAACCGCATCTTTAACATCTTTTACCGGATTCGATACTACCGAACTGTCTTTTGGAGAATTACTTATGTTGCTGTCTGTCGCTGACTGTTGCTGTCTGTCGCTGACTGTTGCTGGTGCAGTGCTGGCAAATACTGTACCCGAAACACAGAAAATTTGGATAAACAGCATTGTAGCTATAAACACCGCAACAATTTTTTTGCTCTTTTTCATTAACATTTTACCCCCTATTGAAATTAAATTAATTAATTATAATTAAAAATGCACAACCATGAAATGTGTAAAACAAGGCTACGCATTGTTAACTTCTCTCTATATATAGTCATAAAATTTAAAACAGATTAGCGGACAACAGCTTAATTGATGTATCACCTTTCTATTTCATGAATTATAACAAAGAATATGTATTTTAGTGGTACAGAAATTATACCATTATGTAAAAATTGCCCGGCAAAAATTACTTGTAGTTTATTATATATCACCTTACTTATTTTTACAGGAAATATCTCAGGATACTTCTGGATATTTCTAAACCTTTCTCCTGAACCATGATAACATCTCATTATACCTCAAATCATTTTCAAAGCTCTTTCTGAAGCGCTAAACGTGATGTGTAGAAATATCTCAACTTATCTAATTATCCACCAGGTGGCCTTTATACGAAAAGCTGAGCATATAATTTTACAGCAGCATTATAAGCGATCCCTTATGAATGCAATGAATTGATGAATTTTCAGGGAGGAAAACAGGATGTTTTTTTGAAATTCAGGAACGATAGATTGTCCGCCGTCCCTGAATTTACCGGATTTCATAATTCTCATCCTCTCCGGGTTCTTCAAACATTTTATCAAATATCTCCTTCATATTTTCATCTACATAATAGCAATGCGCTTTCCCTTCCAGCTTTAGTGCATTCCTTTTTTCAATCTGCTCAAGCCATGTCTTTTTATCGACTTTGATATAATACATTTGAACTTCAATATTCTTCGAGCCGAAATATTTAATGATATTTTTCCGTTCCTCCCTGGACCAGAAGCCGAAATCCAGTATAACATCGGTATTTGTACCGATTATTTGCTCCGCCAGGCCATACAGGTAAGTCTGGCATTTTCTCGCTATATCATTGTGCTTGTCTCCAAGCTGCTCGTCAAATATGGTCAACATCAGATCATCGCAGGATAAAATGACAGCATTGATTTCATTTTTTAATTTTTTAGCAAATGTACTTTTTCCACTGCAAATTTTACCGCAAAGTATAATAATTTTAGCCATTATAAGCTCACCGCCTTAAAAAATTCGTTTTACTTCCGGTTTTCAGTATAAAAAAACTTGTAGGCTCATTTTATCAAACATTATCCGCTATCGTCCATATATCATATATGATTTTTTCTGTACATGTAGTATAATTTTAACAGGTAGAATTCAATCCACAAAGGAGATGAAGGCCATGAGAGTTGTAATTGACAGATTTGAAGGAGATTACGCAATTTGTGAAACAGAAAACCGTCAGATGATTAATATACGCAAAAATGATATTCCTTTTAATGCCAAAGAGGGCGATGTATTAAAAATCAACATAGAATTTGACCGCGAAGAAACCATGCGACGGAAAGAAGAAGCTGAAAAGCTGTCTGATGACCTATGGAAGTAATATCTTATCTTACAGGAAGGTGAAATATATGTGCCCGGAAAATACTGAATTGAGCAGACTTGCCGAAATGATAAGTGCCGGTAATAATATAGTTTTCTTTGGCGGCGCCGGAGTTTCGACCGAGAGCAATATCCCGGATTTCAGGTCTGAAACCGGAATTTACAGAACAGAGAGTGGTAATTCCTATCCCCCTGAAGAGATGTTAAGCCACAGTTTCTTTATGACACATACGCAGGAGTTTTTCAGTTTTTACAAGAGTAAAATGATTTTCAGGGATGCCAGGCCTAACCCGGCGCATTATGCACTTGCCGAGCTGGAAAGGAAAGGCAGGCTAAAAGCCGTTATCACCCAAAACATCGATGGACTTCATCAATTGGCTGGGAGTAAAGAAGTTGTGGAGCTTCATGGCTCTGTTCATCGAAACTACTGCATAAAATGTTATAAAAAGTTTGATTTGGATTATGTTTTTAACAGCAGTTCCACCGTTCCCGTTTGTGATAAGTGTTCCGGTATTGTAAGACCGGATGTAGTCCTATATGAGGAAAATCTGGATAATGATATTATTATGAAGACAGTAAATTACATTTCAAGTGCTGATGTTCTGATTATCGGAGGCACTTCACTCGTAGTTTACCCGGCTGCCGGCCTAATAAAATATTATAACGGCAATAAACTGGCGATTATCAACACACAGCCCACCCAATATGATTATAAAGCCAATGTGGTTATAAAAGAAAAAATCGGGACAGCCTTAAGCAAGGTTATAATTGATTAGGTAAACAGGGGTAATATGCCGGAAATAAAGGGGTTTCCTATGTTGAACGAAATAGAATTATTCATGATATAAAATTCGATTTAAGTCATTAACTTGATTGATATTGATGATTGCGGCAAAATTCAACTACAAATATACAAATACTAATTTATTTCTTTTAGTACTGCATAGGCTGAAATTCTTCGATCTGGATTTTTAACTGCGTGGTATCATTTGACATGAAATTAACTCCTTTTTATTTTAATCCTCAGGAGTAATATTGAAACTTACTTTACAATAATCAATACTTTATTCGGACATAATATATTTTTATTTAAATGAGGAAAATCTGGATAATAGTATTATTATGAAGACAGTAGATTACATTTTAAGTACTTGATGTTCTGACTATCGACTATCGGGAATTGATAAATCAAATTTCCGGTTTTGCCGCTTAACATAAATGTGGTATAATATTCAAGTGGTTTCATGATTTAAAAATTATACCACTTTCATTAAACTCAAGTTATGCAAAGGAATACTGCCTAAGTGTAAAAACAGATGGTGTTAGTCAATCAAATATCAATGCCCAAAAGTTAGACAAATTTGAATTTCCATTCTGTTGCCTTGAAGAACAAAAAGAAATAGTCAAACAAGTTAACAGACTTTTCAATATAGCCGACCAAATCGAAGCCCGCTACAACAAAGCCAAATCCTACGCAGACAAGCTCACTCAATCAATCCTATCAAATGCGTTCAAAGGTGAACTTGTCCTACAAGACCCAAATGACGAGCCGGTATCGGTATTGCTTGAAAAAATGGAGAGCCGAGATTGCCCCCGGCTTGATCTAATTGTTTGTACAGTGCTAAAAAGTCAATCTTCTACTTTCGTTTACTCACTCTATAAATATCAATCCCAATACAAAACTTTTACATTTTCTATATATTTATGATATTCACTTTGCTTAAACTCCATAATGCTGTCTTGATTTTCAACAATCATTATGTTTTGGTCTATTAGTTCCTTAATAGAACTATAATTACTAATATCAGATGGATATACTTCTCCACAATTACTTTCTAGTAATGTCTCTAACTCTTCTTGAGTGATATCACTTATAATCCATAATGAATCCGCATATACAAACTTTATTCCAGCACTATCTACAAGTTCATCTAGATATGCACATACTAAAACCTTGCATCTGTCATCAAGTTTATGAATTTCGTTTATCATTTGTATGATGCTATGCAACTCCTCATTATTCACAGCAAATTGCATCTGTGTTTTGTCTTTGTCCAAAAAATCAATATAACTCATCAGAACATATAAGCATTCATGATTTAACAATTTGACTTTATCTAAAATATGCATTGTCAGTCCTCCCTCTAGTATCTCCTAAATAATCTTACTACTTATACCTAGTGCAGCGTGGCGTAATTGACTTTACAATTGCATAAATATAGGCCGAGTGTATTATTTTGCACAATTAAATTACACACATTTCCTTTAAATGCTTACCATATATAACCACGCA
>JAEZNF010000362.1 GCA_023441845.1 Bacillota bacterium
GTTCATAGGCTTCATTGCATAATCAAGCTCATCTATTTTTGTAAAATACATGTTTTCTTTATATTTATCCCAGTGCCCGGAACGATGCCACAATTCTTCATTGAGCATTATCGGGGTTTTTATCTCCTGATAGCCCCTTTTCTTATGCTCTTGACGCCAGTAATCTTCCAATAGGTTTCTTAACACCATACCCTTTGGCATAAAGAACGGGAAACCAGGTCCCTCATCCAATATATTGAACAAGTCAAGCTCTCTTCCAAGCTTCCTGTGGTCTCTCTTTTTAGCTTCCTCAAGCATAAAAAGATATTCATCCAATACGCTTTTCTTATTAAAAGAAGTCCCGTATATCCTTTGCAGCATCTTGTTCTTATCACTTCCCCTCCAGTATGCACCGGCTACCGAAAGAAGTTTAAATGCTTTGATTACGCCTGTTGACGGCACGTGAGGTCCTGCACAAAGGTCAACAAAATCACCCTGCTTGTAAAACGATATTACCTCACCTTCAGGCAAATCATTTATAAGCTCCACCTTATAAGGCTCGCCCTTTTCCTCCATGTACTTAGAAGCCTCGTCACGGGGAAGCGTAAACCTTTCGAGCGGATAATCCTCCTTGATTATTTTCTGCATCTCTTTTTCGATCTTGTCCAGGTCCTCAATAGAAAATGGTTTGTCAATATCAAAGTCATAATAAAAACCCGTATCTATGGAAGGTCCTATGGCAAGCTTTGCATCCGGATAAAGTCTCTTAACTGCCTGCGCCAATATATGTGATGTTGTATGCCTGTAAGCATGCTTTCCGCCTTCATCATCAAATGTTAAAAGGCTTAATTTACAGTCTTTTAGAAGCTTAAATCCCAAATCCTTTACTGCTCCGTCAACCTCTCCGGCTATGGCAACTCTAGCTAAGCCCGCACTGATACTCTCCGCCACTTCCTTAATGGTCGTACCTTCATTATACTCTTTTATGCTTCCATCTTTTAATGTTACTTTTACCATATCTTTTCCTCCTTATTTTTTATAAAAGATATTTAAGCAATTGGACAATATTTCTTTAAAACATAAAAATTAAATGCCCGGGACCATTCAGGAAAACTTGCCTTTTGCCGAATTTCTCTTTCTTTTAAGAAATAACAGCAAATAAAAAACCCCCATCCTTACTAAAAAGCAAGGGACAAGAGTTTATTCCTGTGGTTCCACCCTAATTTATACTCATTTAAACTATAACGTAGTCACCGTTTCGACTCAGAGGCGGTCTTCGGTTTTATACTTCTTAAAAGCGCTTCCAGCCAGATTTAATATAAATAAATCCGACGCCTTCTCTCTAAAAGGAATATTTAAAGCCTACTCTTCTCTTCACAGTCAAATAATTATTTTATTAAATTTATTATATTCATACAAAAATTTATTGTCAACAAACATTATTTATTATTCTTCTCAAAAATCGTTAAACTTTAACCTCTTATATAATTTTTTTCTTCAACCCACTAAAATCAAAGACAACTACTGTATATATATTACAGATAATGATATAAGGAGTGTGAAAAAGTACCGCGCGGAGTAGTATATTCTATAGGCATTATCAATACTACCCTTTTGTCTTAAAATCTTATATTATTTCTAACTTTGCACAAGACATTTATGTTATAATTATTTCCATAGAAATAATTGTTATTTTAGGGGAAGTGAAATCTTGCTGAATTATTTTCACTCTATAAAAGAGAAGTCGAGTGATAAAAACATTCGCGATATAATAAAGAAAATTAAAAAAGGGGATACAGCTTTAAAAGAGGATTTTTTGAGTGACTACAAGCCTTTTGTACTAAAAACTGTTTCACAAATCACCGGTAAGTATATAAATGCTGATGATAGTGAAGAGTTTAGCATAGGTTTTCTGGCATTTAATGAAGCTATTGACAATTTTAACGAGTCAATTAATGGAAACTTTTTCACTTTCTCCAAGCAGAACATAAAATGGAAGCTAACCAACTATTATCACAAGGTTTCAAAGGACAGCAAGGTGTATCCCTTTACATATTTTGAAAACGAAACCACTGGCGAGTTTGAAGAAAAATATTTAAAAATAGATTCCTCTGATGTCTTTAAAAAAGTAGAACTTAAAGAACAAATTGTCAACTTTGAAAAGAAATTAAAAGAATTTAATATCAGTTTTGAAGACTTGATTATGGACGGGCCCAAACATAAAGATTCAAAAAAATTGCTTTTAGGTATTGCAAAAGAAATTACATCAAGAGAAGAACTGTTTAATAAAATGGTTAAATACAGAAACATTCCTATAGCGGATTTAATTAAATTTGTATCTGTAAGCAGAAGAACTATAGAAAGAAACAGAAAATTCATAATTGCTGCAAGTTTGATTTATAGAGAAGATTTTGATTTTCTGAAAGATATTTAAAACACTCAATATTATATGAATTTTTTAACATAGGTAGGAAAAGAGGTGAACCAATTGTTCAAAAGCGGCCATATTTTTAAGTTGTATGAAAAAGAAGTTATTGTAATGACAAACGACCTTGAATTTTATAAGGTGAAGCGGAGTCCGGGCATGGTTATTCTTGGGCAGGAAGTTTCATTCTCAAAATCCGATATTATTAAACCAAAAAGGAAAATGACCGGTGTTTTTAAATATGGAGCGCTTGTTTCAAGCGTTGCAGCGGTTTTGATTGTCCTTGCTTTAAGCTTCTTTCAGCTTAATCCCACTAATAGCGGCAAGGTATACGCTTATATAGATATTGATACAAATTTAAGTCTTCGCCTTTCTATTGACGATGAAAACAAAGTATTACGGGTAAAACCTATTGATGATTCCGCCCGTGTGATAGTTGACAGTTTGGATTTGGAAAACAAGAATATAGACGAAGCTTTATCAGATATTATTAAGAAATCAAAGGAGAAAGGTTTTACCCCAAATGCAAACGAATACATGGTGATTTCCGGATCTCTTAATTCTAAAAATATAGATAAGTCTGAAGAACAAAAACTCAATAAGCTGCTCAATAAGGTAAATGAAAATATTAATAATAACAAAGACGTGGAAATATGTACAAAATCAAGATTTATGCAGGTAGACCCAGAAATCAGGAAACTCGCATCTCAAATAAATGTTTCCATGGCAAAATACGTTCAATATATCAAATCAAAAGAAAAAGGGGTTGATATTACCTTAGATGAAGTTAGAAAAGCTCCTTTAACTGATATTATGAAAAAAGCTGATGTTGATTCATCCGTTGCTGCTTCTAATAAAGTTGCATCCAATGAAAAAATTCCCGATACAAAAACCAATACAGCTTTAAACAGTGGCAATTCTACTCCATCAATCAATCATGATAATAAAAATAATCATGATTCATACAAACCTGATGTAGTTATTAGCCACACTAAACCAAAACAATTGTATAGGACAATACCGTCACCAATAATTCCCTCTGTAAGTTCCCCCAAATCATATGCCACACCTTATACGGAAGTTATGCCGCAAACAAATAAGATGCCTGCAATACCGACATCCACATTTAAGCATAGGCCTATACCTGCGGTTATTATGACACCTGATTATACGCCCTCACCTTATCGCACATTTATACCTCAAATATCTCCGACACCGGTATCAACCCCTGTTGTACCGGACAATACCGCGCCTTCTTACCGGAATGTATCGGCAACACCTGAGCCTTTACCAACACCGGTATCAACTCCCGGTATTGTAGGCCATAATTCACCTTTTAATAGGAGTTTATCAGTAACACCTGCGCCTATACCGACACCGGATTTGGCCAAAATTTTACCTTCAAATATTAGTATCAAACCGATTGATTCGCCTAAAAATTTACATCCAAATAAATACCACAAGAAAAAAATAGACTTTTAATCAACTTTCATATTATACTATTCTCCTTAAAAAG
>JAEZNF010000387.1 GCA_023441845.1 Bacillota bacterium
ACGCTGGTGCAACCTTATCATGGGGAGATCAGAACACCATTAGGCAGGATTTCAGGGATGCGGCATACTTCATGAATGTCACGCTGGATGACAATGGGCACGGAACTCTGAAATTCAAACTTCCGGATAACATAACATCATGGCGGGCCACCCTGTCGGGCGTAACAACCGATCTGTCGGCAGGAAGCGGAAAGATTGCATTAAACGTAAGTTTGCCGTTCTTTATAAACTATACGCTGAACTCCACCTATTTGGTAGGCGACAAACCTGTATTGGGTGTAAACGCATACGGCAATGACCTTAAAAAGGGCGATGATGTTTCGTTTGAGGTATCAAGCCTGACATACCCGGAAAGGGTTGTAAAAGCCAAAGGGAAGGCTTTCGAAAGAATTGACATTCCTCTCTGGGAGATGAAGGAGGGGATAGAGGACATAATAATAAAGGCAGGAAGTACAGGCGGGCTAGGAGACTCAATAAAACAAACTATAAAAACCGTTAAATCCTATCACCGGATTGAAAGGGCGGAATACTACGATTTGAAGCCCGGCATGAGAATAGAAGGCGGAGACAGCGGAAATACGAAGTTGGTTTTCTCCGATAAGAGCAGGGGGGCATTCCTGCCTGAGCTGACAAATCTTATGTACGCAACCGGTAACAGGGTGGATCAGAAGCTTACTGCAAAAATTGCCTCTGAGCTTATTTACAAGTATTTCAAACAAACCGGCGATTACGACAGCGGTTTGTCTGTCAAGGCAACCGATTACCAGCGGCAGGACGGGGGGATTGCCCTGTTGCCGTATGGAAACAGTGACGCAGATATTTCTGCAAGACTGACATCACTGATAAAGGACAGTGTAAATGTGCAGAAGCTTAAAGAGTATTTTTACGGTATCCTGTTAGATGATTCGCCGGGGATCAAAGGTAATGCCCTTTACGGTTTGGCTGTTTTAAGGGAGCCGGTAGTACTGAAGCTTGACAAGGCGGCAGGTGTGGAGAATGCGGATGTAAAAGACCTTTTGTATATTGCTCTGGCTTACTGCGAGCTTGGAGATATGCCTAAAGCATCAAGTGTTTATAATGAAAGGATACTGCAAAAAATCGAGGAATATAAGCCGTTTTACAGGATAAACACCGGAAAAGACAATGATGATATAATAAGCTGTACTTCACTGGCAGCAATACTGGCGTCGAAGCTCGATAAGCCCCATAAAGAAGGATTCTATGAGTATTGTACAAGGAATTCGGCAAAAGACATACTCATAAATGTAGAAAAGCTTTTGTATATAGAAAGTGAAATAGAAAAGAGCAGCGATGAGACGACAAAATTCAGCTATTCCTATAATGGGAGGAAAGAGACAAAGACGCTTATAAACGGTGAGTCATATTCCATGGTAGTACCTTCAACAAAATTGAATAACTTCAAAATCGAAAGCGTTGAAGGAGCCGTTTCGCTGGTTTCAATTTTCAGTACAGGTATTGATGGCTTGAAAAAACCGGATGCAAGCCTTAAAGTTGAAAGAGAATACAGTCAGAACGGTGTAAATACAAATAAATTCAAGCAGGGAGAGATTGTTAGGGTAGAAATCAAATGGGATATAGGCTCTAAGGCTGTTGATGGTGAGTATGAAATCAGCGATTACCTTCCTTCGGGATTAAAGCCTATAGAAAACCCGTACAGCATGGGTATAAATCCTCAAGACAGCAATACGCCTTTTAAGAGAACAGATGGTCAGAAGGTGACTTTCTATGTTAATAAAGGCTGGGAAATAAAAAAACCGCTTGTTTATTATGCAAGAATAGTAAGTCCCGGCAGTTATAAAGCGGAAGCGCCTTTAATACAAGGGGTTGCGTCAAGGGAGGCCGTAAATACAGGGAAACAGGATTCAATTACAATTGATTGATATATAAATATAAGTATTTTAAGATAGCATTTATTATGTTGATATTGAAATGAATTTGTGGGGCATACTCGAAGTCTTAGCATCGGGTAGTGCCTCTTTTTATATATTAATGTGGGAGGATTTAGGAAATGCTTATTTTAGGCTATTTTGATATTGTTTTTTACAATTCCTTAATGTAATATTATTTTAACAGTAAAAAGGAGGTTTAAGACATGTTTTCTGAAAAAGTAGTGTCAGATCTTAAAAATTCCTCTTCGATAAGGGCTATGTTTGAAGAGGGTGAGAGATTAAGGAGTATATATGGAGCCGATAAGGTTTTTGATTTTTCGCTTGGAAACCCAGACCCGGAACCGCCGGCTTTGGTTAAAGAAACGCTGAAAAAATTGGTTTCGGATGATAACCCCGGTGTTCACAAATATATGAGTAATGCAGGTTTTATGGATGTTAGGCAAAAGGTTGCGGATCAGCTTTCAAAGGAGAACGGTGTATCATTGTCGGCCGAACACATAGTTATGACATGCGGAGCCGCAGGCGGACTCAACATAGTTCTCAAATCCTTACTCAATCCGGGAGAAGAAGTAATTGTTTTTGCGCCATACTTTGTAGAGTACAATTTCTACATTGAAAATCATAACGGTGTGCCGGTTATGGTAACCCCTGACCCAGATACATTTGAACCGGACTTGTCTGTACTGGAGGAGAAGATTTCTCCAAAAACCAAGGCTATAATCATTAATTCTCCCAATAATCCTTCGGGAGTAGTTTATAGCGAAGAGACTTTGAAGAAAATTTCAGATGTCCTTGAACAAAAACAAAAGGAATTCGGTACAACAATTTTTGTTATATCCGATGAGCCGTATAACAAGTTGGTTTATGACGGTATAAAACTTCCCAGCTTGTTAAAGATTTTTAAGAACTCAATGCTGGGTAATTCATTCAGTAAATCCCTTGCTCTGCCGGGCGAAAGAATAGGATATGTGGCTGTAAACCCGCAGATAGAAAACGTAAATCTTCTTATGGATGCGTTGATTTTTACAAACCGTACTTTAGGATATGTAAATGCTCCTGCAATGATTCAGAAGGTTGTAGCCGAAGCCCTTGAAGTGACTGTAGATGTCGGTATGTACCAGAAAAGAAGAGACATTTTGTATAACCATCTTAAAGATCTGGGTTTTTCATGTATAAAACCGCAGGGAGCTTTCTACCTTTTCCCGAAGGCTCTTATACCTGATGATGAGGAGTTTGTAAAAAGGGCAATGAAGTATAATCTGTTGATCGTAGCGGGTAAAGGATTCAGGTATCCCGGACATTTCAGGATAGCGTACTGTACGAGTTTGGAGACTATTGAAAATTCATTGCCTGCTTTTGAGGCACTGGCAAAAGAATTCAGGAGTTAGTGTTTTTAGCAAAGGAGTGTTTCCTTCATAAGGGCACTCCTTTGAAATGTTTTTTAGATATCAAATTTATGGAAAACATTCGGACTGGTTGAACCATTGAGATTCCAAGGTTTCATCTTGATAAGGTGATTTGAGAGTGTAATATTCATTCTTTTTTCAATACTTATTCTTTTTCAATCAGATGGTTCCAGTACCTGGCCGGCATGCACCTTTTCTGAAGTTTTGGGTTTATTCTGCTTTTTATTGAAATATTCTTAAAATACTGTTTCCACAAATCCTGGTAAAGCTCTTCCATGTCTTTTGGCATAAAGTTAATAGGCTTATCTATGCTTGTTAAAGCCCATTCCGATTTATTGAATATGGCAGCTATGTTCCTTTTTACATCATGTATAACCCAATTTTGATCTGCCAGCCTCTTGCTGAAGTGGGGTGCCAGAAGACCTACTATATTGTTGTCAGGCTCAATCTGAGCGTAATATAGATCATCTTCAAGCCTTTTGAAGCGTATGAGACCTAACAGTCTGTGACATTCAAAAGTAACCCTCTTGCAAATATTCTGTACCTTGAAAACATAATCATCGCACATATATTGTTCCAGCTTGCTGCCGTATTTCCAACCCAGTTTCAAGTAGTTATGTATTAGTAGCCCTCTATTTTCCTCTGCGTCGCAAAGATAGACATAATAAATATCCTTCAAAGCCTTATATGAAATTTTTTCTTTTATTGCGGTATAAACCTTTTTGGCCTTCCTGTTATCTGTAAAAACCGTATAATTTGTTTCAAAAAGGTTCAATTGAGGGTTCTCGTCCGTTATTATGCTCCGGGGCTCCTCATGCCTGTAATAAGCTTCGTATATTGCGGTCAACAGGCCTTCGAAACTTCCGTCAAATATGTAATTATTCATTATGCATGTCTCCTTATCGCAATTTAGAAGGATTAGCTCAACTCTTGCCATTATGTTAAGGCTTGATTAAAGTATAACTTCCTCCAAAGTTTTTTATAAGTACTCATGGAGAGTTATGAGTGATGAAAAAGAAGCGGGAGTAATACTTTAAGTTTGCCTAAGCAGTACGGATTTTAAAAAATCTGGATATTATTGAAATATAAGTGTTCTAAAATTTCGTATTAAAAGGTAATCT
>JAEZNF010000391.1 GCA_023441845.1 Bacillota bacterium
TGTGATATTCTAAATGGCGTGGAAAGAGGCGGTCTTAAAGGAAAATCTGATTTTGACCTTCAAAACTCAACAGAAATTGCACAGTGCTTTTATGATGATGATCAAAGGATTATGTCTACAAAAAACGGAAGCCGCATGCTTGCACCTACGTTGTGCGGAGATACGATTAAATACTACGATATTTATAAGGAACCGCTGATTAACGAAGACGGCAATGTGGAAGGAATTCTGGGGCTTGTTGTTGCACCTGCCGAGATGAGCACCGATGAGAAAGTTGATGAAATTGAAGAACATGTGGAAAACTATTATGGTTCCAAATGCCTGATGTTTGATTATGATATTAAAACCGGAAATGCTATTATACTAAAAAAATTAGATAATTTCGATATAGATTTCGGGACACAGGAATCTTTTGAAGAGGTTTTTATAAACAGCAGGAGAATAAAAGAAACATCAAAGCAGGCTGTTGTAAAGATGTTTGAAAAGATTGTAAATAATGAAACAGAAGCGACACTTGTTCTGGACATAATGGATAACATGGGAAACTGGCATCCCGGTGTTCTGAACCTGACAAGAGTCAGAAACAGCAAATTGAATCAAAACCGTGCAATAGGTGTTCTTTCTTACTTAAGCAGCGGGGAAGAAAAAGCAGAAGAACTTATGATCGCTATAAATGCTATGAAAAAAAGAATGTACCAGATTATGGCTGAAAAGTATGATACGGTGCTTTATATAAGCGGAAAGAATGCAATGTATACCTGTATAGGGAAGCAAATAGGCAGAATAGGATATCAGGGAAGTCTTGAAGAACTGGAAAAATTTTTGCATGAAAATATTCATATATATGACAGAAATATTTATATGAATGCTCTGCTTTCCAAAAGTGAAGTGAGCAGGGACGGACAACATTCGCTATTTGAAATAAGGCTACGGGGTGATCAAGGTAAGTACAGGTGGTATGAGGCATATTTATATTATGTTGACAGTATCGACGGGGTAAGTGAAGATATAATACTGACGTTTTTTGATATGGATGAAATTATAAGGATAAAGAAGCAGCATGAAGTGCGTAATTCCAATAATCAATTGATTGAAGTATTAAGTTCTGTGGTCGAATCACGGGATGTGGAATCAGGAAACCACATTCTAAGAATAAAGGATATGAGCAGAATCTTTCTGAATGCAATAATGGAAAGTTATCCGGAGTACGGATTGGATGAAGGGCAAATAGAAGCAATGTCTTCTGCAGCAACAATGCATGATATCGGGAAAATTGCAATTCCGGACAACATTTTATTAAAACCGGGAAAGCTCACAAAAGAAGAATTTGAAGTTATGAAGGAACATACTACCCGTGGCTGTAAGATTATAAACAGTGCATCGGTAATCCAGGATGAGGAATACTACAAGTACTGCTATGACATATGCAGACATCATCATGAGAGATATGACGGAAAAGGCTACCCCGATGGCCTTTATGGCGATAATATATCAATCGCAGCCCAGGTTGTCTCTATTGTTGATGTGTATGATGCACTAATCAGCAAACGCTGCTATAAAGATGCATATGAAGAAGAAAAAGTACTTGAGATGATAATAAATGGAGAATGTGGTACCTTTAATCCTAAATTGATTGAGTGTCTTAAAAAAGTGCGCACAAAACTAAATAGGCTGTATCGGGAATAATCCGGTTATTTAACTCCCCAAATTACAAACCGTTTACAAATTAGGACAATACTATTATATTTATAGTCTTATAGCACTAATCAATTACAATAGTTACTTCTGTAAGAGAAAAAGGCAAAAATGGGCTAACTACTTCATTATCGGCAAAAACAGTTTATGTAACGAGATAAATAGCAGAAGAATGCCCCATACATGTAAATTCTCATGAATGGGGCATTCTTTATTTTTATATACAGTTCAAATACGAAAGATGATTTAACATTTAATGTCGAGGTTGGATACCTCCGATAATAAAAGCTATTGTTTCGGTGTTTCTACTGTTCCGGCACCTATGTGGCCCTAGGATCTGGTCTGGCTTTAGTTGGCGTTGGTGTTGGCTTAATCGGTGTAGACATCGGCTTATAGGAAACCACTTCAAATATAGTACCCCACTGATGGAAACACATCATATCCGGGTGTGCATATCCTGATATTTCAATAATTGCTCCTACCAGACCATTTATTTCGGAAGAACCGTTACCTATATCATATTTAGTGCCGTCATTACCTACTACTCCGTAAAAGCCACCCTCAAAATCGTTCCATACAAGCTTACCCTGAACCGTAATCAGTGCCGGGGTCGGCGTAGAAGTAGGAGCAGGTGTTGAACTTGGCAAAGGAACAGTGCATTTAGGATAATTCTTTGCTGTCGTATTGAAATGTTTTGCGATAATCATTATATCCGCCATATTTACGACCCCGTCCGAATTAAAGTCATATTCTTTCACATACCTGGAATCTCCTTGAATACTATTAAATGCCCTTGCTACAGTAACTATATCAGCCAGATTTATAGCGCCATCCTGAGAGGTATTTACCAGAACATCTCCTGCCCAAATGTTTATAGGCGAAGTTTCCCCGTTTATTTTCATATCTTCGGTAAATGCTGCCGAATCTATATATCTTGACAAATAACCCGGTTTGCTTATTATAATCTTATATCCTGCCGGGTTTTGCGGTATTCCGGGTATTTCAAAATACCCTTTATCATCGGTTGATCCCCATAATTTTGTACCTCCAATTTCAACTATGGTCAGTGGTGTTGCATAAAATTGTACAATAAAATCTAACATTTGGAGGTGTATTTTTGTTACGGATAAATTCATTATTCATAATTGTATTGCAAATATAGATAAACAACTTTAAAATTGAATTTATTGAGTAGCTAAAAAGTGTTAAGGCATCACTATTTTTCACTACTATATATATGTTGCGAAAAAGATTTTACATAAGAAAATTCAGTTAAAGCATCTGCATTCTAAGGCTAAAGACTGAATTATTCGCAACATATGAATCTATGTATATATTTTATATCAAAAATGAATGTAAAATGTTTATTGCAAAACATATAAATTATTTAAAGGTATAAAGTTGTTTATATTTAGTAATTGTAATATATAGAAACACGCAGAAAGAGATGAGAAAATGACAAAAGCAAATTTTAAGGATTATCAATTAAGCGGTGAATTGTTAAAAGC
>JAEZNF010000416.1 GCA_023441845.1 Bacillota bacterium
CTTATTTCCCTGTCTGTAAGGTGAACAGCGGACTTAGTCTTTTCCGGAGCCTTTTCTTCCTCTTCATTCACTCTTTTCACAACCGAGTCAAAAACGTTCTGGTGCATTATGCTCATTCCTTTAGCTACACTCTTTATTGCCAATATAAGGTCATCAGGGTCCAGATCTTTTAAAATATAGCCTGCCGCGCCATTCTTTAATGCATTTTTAACATTTTCATCATTGTTGAAAGTGGTCAATATTATGACCTTTACACTGGGATATTTTGATTTTATCAGTCTTGTACCCTCAACACCGTCACATTCAGGCATCATAATATCCATGAGCACAACATCCGGCAAAACTTCTCTGCAGAGTTCGAAAGCCTCTTTCCCATTACCCGCCAATCCAACAACTTCAATTTTACTGTCCTGCTCAATAATAAACTTAAGGCTCTGTCTAAGCATTGTCTGATCATCAACAAGCATAACCTTTATCATCATTAATCAACTCCAATTCCCGATATGGGTATCTCAACCCTTATATTAAAGCCACTTTCCCCATCTGAACCGTAAACAATTGTACCATCAACCTTTTTAAGCCGCTCTTCCATTCCGGTGAGGCCAAAGCCCTTTTTGATATCCTTGCATCCTATACCGTCATCAAAGATAAAAATCTTTATAACGGAGGTATCAAACCGCATCATAATATTAACATGTTTTGCTTTTCCATGCCTTACTGAATTGGTCAGCGCTTCCTGACACAACCTGTAGACGGTATCCGAATAATTATTTATATTTGATGGCTCCCTGCCCTCAACATTAAAGTCTATTTCTACACCCGACAACCTGTAGTCCTCAAACATATTTTTTAATGATGTAACCAAATTATTTGTAGAAAGCTTTTCGGGCACCAGACCTGTAATGGATCTTCTCAATTCCTTGAGACCTCCCCTTGCGGTTTTCACTGCTTCTTTAATCTTTTCCCCGGTTGTTTCCCGATCAGACTTCAATGTAATATTTGCAACTTCAAGAATGGATATCAAAAGGGTCATTGTATGTCCAAGGGTATCGTGTACATCATGGGCAATCCTGTTTCGTTCCCTTGCCACTGCCAGCTCCTCTACCGTTGCTGCATACTTTTCCAGTTCATCATTCAAAGCCGATAATTCATGGTTTTTATCATTCAGTTCATCAAGAAGGTTCTTGTATTCTGTAATATCGTTTAAAGTAAATATACGGGCAAGAATCTCACCTTTGCCATCTGTTACAGGCTGTACAGTAACATTATATGTCTTTTTCGGAGAAGCCGCCAACGTTAACTCACCGGAATTAACGGAACATTTTATATTCTCCATCATATTAATAAAATCTTCTCTAAGCGGATTTGCCGATAGTTCCTTAAATCTCTCAATCAATATTTCCATGCCGGAGTTGCTGTCAAGCGGCCTATCCTTGAAAAAGTTAACGGCAAAGGAACTGTTCCAGTCAATAATCCTGTTAGATCTGCTTACAACTATAACGGAATCCCTCATATTTTCAACAATCCTTTTCCTTGCTATGGGTATCACATCAAGAAAACTGTACTTGAATGTAGCTATGGCAAAGAAAAGCAGCGAAAGTGAAAAGCTGGTGGAAGTAATATCAAACCTAAGCCTAAGTATATTTGAGATATAAAGGAGGTTGATTATAAAGGGTATTAAAACCGCGGCAATAAGCATTATTATCTGCTTTCTGGTGTTACCGATCTGATTAATGAAATACTTGATTAAAATAACTACTCCTAAAACAACATAAATATAAGTAAGTGTAACAATAACCCAGAAAAACAGCTCTCTGCTCCTTATATCGCCTATGGTCTTAAACAGTTGATGCCTGTCGTTTGTAAGAACAACCAGATAATTAAATGTCGAAACCAGGGTCAGCGGAATGATTACTTTCTTTTTAAGAAGCCTTTTGTTCTCGGTAAACAAAAAACAGAACACTATCCAGCTCAAACCTATAAAACAGATTGAAAAATATTCAATGCGTATAAAAGTCCATTTAATCGCATAATCCTGGGTCATTTCTTCCAATACCTGCCCGAAGGCCCATATAAAAATCATCATCTGGCACCATATATAACCCAGTAAAAGAGCTGACTTTTTCCCAAAATACAAAAAGTACAGAATCATTACCAGAGATAAAATGGCCGATATTACGGGAGGTATAATGTTAAAAGAAAATGTTATTCTCATGGTATGCACCTCAAATAAGTTGAAGAATATCAAAAACAATAGCTGTCCTTCTAATATTTTAACACTGCAGTAATATAAAGCAAATATAAATATTTATTCAACCTTCCGCATCATTATGTAAACCTCTTCACAATTTCTTCACTTTTTCTTCATGTTTATTGCACTCAGTTTTTGCAGGTAACCTTTATAATAAAATAAGATTATGAAATATAAGTCACGCTTTATGTATATCAACACTATTAACGCAGGGCTTATATTACATAATATGTATTTTGATAAGGGGATATAGGGATTTTTAAGTAAGTTAAGTAAGTAATAGGGGGTGAAGAAAATTTAAAATTTGTTTAGTGAAATGCAAAATATTCTAAAAATTACGAGGAGAAACGTATATGAAAAAACAAAAAAGAATCTCGATAATGGTTACAATTTTCTTAATTATGCAGTGCTTAAGTTCAGTATTTTTTGTATCCAATTCATTTGCAACTGCCAGCATAAATGTTCAAATGTACAATGCAAATACTCAAACATCCAGTAATACGATTTATCCCTTTTTCAAGATTTATAACGCAAGTTCCACATCTATAAATTTATCGACTATAAAAGTCAGGTACTACTATACTTCTGATGGACTTACCGGACAAACCTATACCTGTGATTATGCAGGAGGAACTTCAAATATTACTTCAAGCACCATAGGTAACATAGTAAGTATGACCAATCAAACATCAACTGCAAACAACTACCTCGAAATCTACTTTACAAGTACTGCAGGCAGTTTATCTCCTGGTGCATATATTGAAGTTAAAGGAAGAATAACCAATACAGGTTATATAAATTATACTCAAAGCAATGACTATTCCTTTAATCCAACAGCAACAAATTATGCGGCATCAAGCACAGTAACGGCATATGTTAATGAAGTTCTTCAATCAGGGACTGAACCTGTAAACTCACCTACAAGCACACCAAGCAGTACACCAACAGCACCTCAAGCAACCGATAAATATGAGGCAGAAAACGGCATTACAACTAATAGCAGTATGATAAAATCAAATGCATATTGCTCTAATGGAAAATACGTAGGTGATCTGGGACTGAGTAATACATTGACCATTAACGCAAATATTCCCGAAACTGCAACTTATACTATGTCAATATATTATCGCACCGCTACTAATAAAGCAGTAAAATTTGCTCAATCATCCAGCGCCACAAGCTACGGATTCATATGTCCGGGAAATGTAAACCCAAACAGTATCGGCTGTGTCAGCAAAGAGGTTTATTTGGTCGAAGGTGCTTGCGACTTAGTGTTTTCAAATGTGTCAGCTTCAGCACCTGATATAGATTTCATAAAAATTACAAAAGACCTTGTCAGCAATACTGATTTTGAATCGGGTATATCTCCTTCTCCAAAGGGCTGGAGCGCATCGTCCAGCAAATGTTCCTGGGACGCGAATGGCGGAATAAACACTTCTAAAGCACTTTCAATAACATCCACCTCACATAATGAAATATATGAATGTGATTATTTTGAATCTGATGAGATACAATTGGAACCATATAAGTACTATAAAGCAGAAGTTTCAGTACGTACTTCACTAGCATCAACTATAAATTGTGATAGCTTCCAGGGCGGAAATATCAGTGTATTGTATAAGGCTACAAACCAAAGAGAGTATATCTGGTATTGGGGAATGATAAGCAAAGGAATAAATAATACCGGCTGGGAGACGGCTGTCATCAATTTCCAGGCACCTTATGACGGAAAGGTAAAATTCAGGCTAAATAATTGTGGTGCCATAGGAACCTGTTGGTTTGATAATTTCAAGGTATATCCTGATGACAACATGGTGAAAATGGAAGGTGAAAAGGTAGTGTTTGGAGTACAAAGATCAGACATAATAGATAGCGGCATATCATCAGCCGGTCTTGATCAGTTTATCAGCAATTATGATACATTAATTAACGAAAATATAGAATTAACAGGGCTTAATTTTGCGACTCACTTTGAGAATGAGAAAATAAAGATTTTATCAAGAATTAACCTCCCCTGGGCTGGTGAATCTTCAACAAAGGCTTTTGTATGGTGGATTGACAGCGATGTTAAAGAAGAGTTCATTAGATTAAAAACAAATAGTGCATTTGGTTGGGTACTTCCTCATGAAATCGGACACCAATTCGACAGAGGTGAATGGAATTTTGACGGTGAATTCTGGGCAAGCTTTAAAGCCTATGCAACTCTTACAAGTATGCAAAGCCCGGTATATATGGGTACTACTTGCTATGGAGCACCCGGAGCACCTGCCTTTTCGACGTTTTTTGAAAACAAAGGTTTAACTGAATTTAATAATTATGAGTATGTAGGAGATTATATAATAGGCCAATTAGGCGTTAAATCAAACATACCCTGGAGCGCATATACAAATGCATTCCAATACTTTATTTCAAACAGCAATACACTGCCATACAACGGCTATGAAAGATTCTGCTTATTCCTCAATAAGCTGGATGAGTATGGAAACACAGGAGTAAACACAAGAAATACTTTATTTACTGACCAACAGCTCAAAGTTATTGAGTATCAATTGAGTAAAAATAGTAGTAATGTAACATCCTATGAAGCTGAAACAACTACAAACCCAAACTTAACAATAAATTCTAGTGACAAATGTTCAGGTCTACAATATGTCAGTGGGATAGGCCTCACCAACAACCTGGAATTTAACGTCAGGGCATATACATCCGGTGCGCATCTGATAAAAATAACTTATTTAACAGGTGTGAATAAACCTTTATATCTTACTGTAAACAATACTCTCTATATAATACCATGTACAGCAGCTGCTGACGCGTATACACCAAAAAGTATAATTGTAGAGGTTAATTTAAATGCCGATCCAAATAATAATTATAATAATACTATTCAATTAGGAAATCCTAACGGCTCAGCACCAAATATAGATCTTATAGAAGTAGTAAAAAGATATGTTGAGTAATAAAAGTCTCGGGCCATCGAGGCCCAGGCTGCATAGACAAGCAATGGTGCGAAACGGCATAACCGGTCCTTTCACCTTTTGCCGGATTTCCAATCCTCGGTCAAAACTGATCTGAACTTTCTGAAGCGTAGGAGATATAAACTCTCCTGCGCTTTTTATACTATTCTTGCCGGAAATTTAGTCTTTTCAGTAACTTTTATATAGAAAGTCTTATAGCGTAAGCGTTATAAGACTTTCTACATAAAAGTTTCTCTGTTATCGCAGCAATTTTCATACCTTCAAAGTTTTAATCTTAGCTGAGATAAGGTATCAACTCAATGAAGCAAGAGGTACATCTTGCTTCATTAAAAAGTTTTGTTAAGCATTGCGTTTTTTAATGAATTTTTATTGTTTTTTAATGCATTATTAATGAATTCATTGCCCATTTAGTGTAGAATATGCATAACAATAAAAATTACTAATATGTTTTATCTAAAATCCGGTAGATCATTAGGGGGGGGATACACATGACTGACACATATGATTTGAAAGCAATACTGGAAATAATATTTACCATTACAAAGAAAAATGCGAAAACTTTAGCTGATGAGTATTTATTAAAGGATGTATCTATTATCTCAAAGTGGAAGAACAATGTAGTATATCCGAGAAGTTATGATATAAGTAAAATTGTAGAATTTGTTGTAAGTGAATCTACCGTCTCCCAGAAGGGAATTATAAGGGACAATATTGAAGAGCTACTCAGGAAAGCACCAATTAAAAACAAATTTAAAGAAATTGTTTTTAACACTGAAAACTTTGAGGAGTTCTTAAAAGAGGCTATAAGCGTATCGGTTTTTGCATTTGAGCAAACTGCCGAAGATATCTGTATCGTAGAAGACAGAAGTATCAAAAACAGATCAAAAACAGATAATGAGACAAAGCAAAACGGAAGTTATACAGGTACTGTAGAACTGGATTTTATCCTGCCTGAAGAAGCAGACGTCAATCTCCAAAACCTACCTGCCGGGACAGGGATAGAATTCAAGGGCAAACTTAACCTGACTCCAAGAAAGAGGATTTTAAAGGTTGCTAATTTTTTAAAGAGCAGGTCCGTTCTTGGTGTTATTATAATTTGGGCTCTTTCATCCTCAACAGTTGCTTTGTTTACCGTTTTTAATAAAAACAATTCAACACTATTAAGTACAAAAAACGGCGATGAATATAGTATGCCCTCTGTTACAAACCTTGCTAAAAACGAAACCTTATCTTCTTATACACCTGCTCCTAAAATTGAGGTTCCTTCACTTGTTCCTTCGCCGGCAATTCCATCACCCGTTCCTTCACCTATACAAATAACCGAAAAAAATGTATCCAGGAATCCTTCGACATACATACAAAAGGAGAATAAAGATAATACAACCATAAACACAAACAAGAATATAACTAAAAATGTACCAAAAAACACAACCAAAGACGAAAGCAATAATGCATCTGCCACGTCCGGCAATATAAACGTAAATGTAAATGGAGATGGGAATATTGTTGTAGCTGGGCCCCAAAGCGGCGTTACCTTCGAAGAGCGATAATTCAAAATGCATTTTAAGATACATGAGAATTGTTTATTTACCAAAAACATTTGTTATAGATGGTGGTTAATATGAAGAAAAAAAATCTGTTAATAGTGATTTTGAGTTTTTTATTGACGGGCCTTTTACCTGTTCATGACAGAAGAGTAATTGCCAAAGACATAGAATTGAATGTTACCAGCCTTAACGTAAAGAATGCCCACCCCGAAACAGTAAACGGGGTTGCTTACATTCCTGTGAGAAGTATATTCGAATCTTTGGAATGGAAAGTCAATTGGGATTCGAACTTAAAAACCGTTAGCTGCACCAGTAAGGAAAGCAAAATCTGTTTTAAAAACGAAAGCAGGGAAATTTATATAGGTGGCAAGTATTCCCTGATGGACTACCCTTTAATAATTATAAAAAACAAAAGCTATGTACCAAGAAAATTTATCGTACAGCAGTTTGGGCTGAAAGTCAGATGGAACGGAAAGGACAATATTATTATTAGATTGGACGATGATACCACAAGTGTTACGGTTAACGGAGGAAATAACATTATCATAGTTGGTGACGGCATAATAGTCAATATATTTGAGCCGTGTGACAAATATACCATTAACGATATGCTAAGCTTTTCAGACAAGTTGCTTGCAGCAAACAATGCTGAAGATGCTCTGCAAAAATACAAAGAAATCCTGGAAAACATCTCGCTTGATGAGATGCCCGATGTTTATGCTCATGTAATGAATAATACTGCAAATGCCTACAGCAAGCTTGCCGAATATAAGAATACCCGGAGCAACATCCACATGGCAATTGATTCATACCAGGAGGCTATATCCTTTTACAGGGATAATGATGATGCTGCAAATTACTGCATAATAATGAACAACCTCGGGAGCGCTTACAGGGTATTGGCAGATGTTACAGGAGATAATTCCTATCTGGAAAAAGCCGTAGATAGCTATAGCAAAGCATTGGAGTTTTATACTCTTCCCCAATATCCCATGGATTATGCTTTAATTCAATTTAACATTGGAAAAGCCTATAGCGACCTGGGCTTAACTGAATTGTCAAAAGAATGCTGCCTTAAGGCCAGGGATGTATTTGTAAAAGCCCTGGATACCTATACCCTGGACAAAAACCCTTCCTGTTATGCAATTATTCAATATAATTTGGGTATAGTTAACTATATCTTGGAAGAATCGTATTCTTTGAAGGAAGGGAAAGTAAAGCCCGAAGAAAGTTTTAAAGAGGCATTAAAGGTATGGACTGCGGAAAGTTATCCTCTGAATTACGCAAAAGTTCACCAGTATCTGGGATTCATCCATACTAAATCATATGAAAAATCCGGTGATATAAAGTCTCTGGAAAAGGCTGAATCAGAATATAAAGCTGCCATTGAATTTTATTCAAAGGAACGTTATCCATTCAAATATGCCCTTGTAAATTATGAATTGGGAAATCTGGAAATGCTGCTTTCGAAATTCAAAGACAGGGATAAATGCTTATCTGAAGCTTCCATGTCATATGACAACAGTTTGAAGGTATTTAACTCTAAAGATTATCCGAGATATTACAGTCTCGTATTCTCTGCCAATGAAAAATTAAAAAGTATTAAATAAAAATTTGAAATTGAAAGGAAAAACAAACCATGATGACAAAGAAAAAAACATATTTTTGCCTGCTTGTTTTTATTTCACTCTTTATGCTGATGCCAACCACCTTAAAGGCGGCAGCACCAACGGAATATAATGTTAAAATAAACGGCCAGCCAGTCAAATTTACCATGTCGCCTTTTATGGAAAAAGGCAATCTGTTGTTGCCATTTAGAGAGATATTCGAAGTATTCGGGTATGACGTCGAGTGGGACGGAACCAGTAAAACAGCTACTTGCAAAAAGGGTGAAAAAAAAGTTCTAATAAATGTAAGCGGCGGGATTACTGAGGTTAATGGTAAAAAAACCACTCTTTCGGTGCCGGCTTCCATTGTAAAAGGAAGGATATATGTATCTTCCGAGGTGATTCTGCAGGGATTGGAACTTAACGTAAGTCTTGTGGAAAAAGACAAAACGATATATTTTACAAACAAAAACGGTTCGTCTGTTTCAGTGACCGGTTCTGATAATTTAATATTGGCAGGCTCAAATATCATTGCAAGCGTAACAAAAAACAACACCTCGGGAAAGTATTACAAGGAAATCCATGCTGCCGATAAGCTCCTTTTTGATAGAAACTTTCTAGGAGCTATAAAATCATATGAAAAAATCCTCAAAAGCATATCCAGTGAGAGAAATCAGGAAGAATATGCATATATTACGAATAATATGGCAGCTGCTTATTTAAAAATATCATGTCTTACTGACAAGGAGCAAAATGTATTAAAGGCAATAGCTCTTTGTGAAGAGGTGCTGGGT
>JAEZNF010000443.1 GCA_023441845.1 Bacillota bacterium
CCGATAACTACCGAAGAACTTCCCATCTGTGCCGTCATGAATTCCGGCTGGCGCACCTCCTGGCAGTAAACCCTTTGATAGACCAACTCTTTTAACGGCTTTAAAAGGGCCTCTCCCTCTTTACTGATTTCTCCGCCAATAATTATTACCTCAGGCTGAAGAATGTTCGTAATATTCACAATGCCTTCGGCCAGGTACGTCACGTACTGTGCAATTACATCCTTTGCTGTCTGGTCGCCTTTTTTGGAAGCTTCAAATACCGTTGCTTCAGTGAGTTTCGAATAATCTCCCCCAACCAGACTGTTTATAAGAGAGTTCTTGTTTTTCTCGGCAGCTTTTTTAATCTGTTTAACAAGCGCAGTAGCAGATGCATATGCCTCCCAGCACCCGTTTCTTCCGCATGTGCACTTCTCACCGTTCATTGAAATTACCATATGTCCAAGCTCGGCCCCGGCATAATTAAAACCGCTGTAAATCTTATTATTTATAATGATCCCGCCGCCTATCCCTGTACCTATTCTTATAAGAACGGAATAATCTATATCCTCTGCCGCACCCGTAACACTCTCGGCAAGAGCAGCGCAGTTTGCATCATTTTCAACTATTACCGGCAGATTAATATATTTTTCCAGCTCGGCCTTTATTGGAGTATTATGAAAGTTCAGTGTATAGTTCCTTACTATTGTCCCGGTTTTAACATTTGGTGTCCCGGGACATCCAACCCCTATATATTTAACACTTTTAATATCAATAGCTTCCTTCTCCAGAACAGAAAATATAAGTTTACTTATATCTCTGACAATCTCCCCATAATGCCTATCCTTTTTAGTAGGCTGGGATTCCTTTCTGATAAGTCTGCCGTATTTATCGACAACTCCTACTATGAGGTTTTTTACGCCTAATTCTACACCAATAGAATATTTCATCTCTTTCCCCCTGATTTTTTTGTTCTCTCTATACCAACAAAAATTTAATTATAAATTATAATATATATAATATATAATAATATCCATAATGAGCACATTACAACAATTTTATTTATAAAAATACAAAAACCTTTTAAATTTTCAAATGGAAAATAAATATCACTTTATTATATCGCGATTATAATGTAAAATGTTAATAAAAAGTATTTATAATATGTAAACGGGGGCTATATAATGAGCAAATTTTTCAAAATTTTATTTGTCATATTATCTGTTTCACTTCTTATGACAGCATGCAGCGATAATAACAAGAAACCGGGTGCAGCAAGTACAACCGGCGCAAAAAATACAACCGGTACAGCCGAAAGTACTCCCCAAAACGCATCGACACCGGCGCCGCTTGCTACTCAAAGACCCATGCTTGACAATCTTTTTCTTACAGAGCATACGCTGGAGATTGAAAAAAAAGGGGGCAACGGATTTACTGATGCAACAGAAGAACTTACATATGTAATTGCAGACCTGTTTTTAAAAGCTACCGAGGTAGATACCAATTCTCCTGAGGGAGCTAACCTTATAAAGAATTATGATTTCACCAAATACGATTATAAACTGCTATTCAGTAATACTAGAAATATTCTGGTATCGGTTAAAGATAATCTGGCACACTTTGAAGGCGATAAGACTCTTTATAGTTTCTGGGGTGATACGAGCAAACTTTGGCAGGCAATTAAAACCAACCTGGACGGTAAAATGGAACTTGCCGAAAGCGGATATGAGACATTGGTCAAGAAATACCAGCATGATATCACAGGAAACGGCCAGAAAACCGATATATTTCTTACATATAAAGCAAGTAACCAAAAGGATTTCAAAGGTGATCTGATTCTTAAGATCGGAAACAGTCAAACTACAGTATCTTCAAGCTTGCTCTGGCAACTGAGGCCTAAACGTACAATAAATGATGTACCTCAAATAAAATTTCTGGCAGAAAAGAATAAAAAGAGCAAGGTTATGATTGTGTACTATTCCTTTATAGGAAACAGTTACGACCAAACCGGAGAAGCATATGCATATAGCTATAATAACGGAAGCATAAATGAAGTTGAATTTTTTGCACCTGAGATAAACTTTAAGTATTCCGGCGGGGATAAATATACTGCTGAATTTCCTCAGATTAATTCTTCTCAGGAGGTCAGGTTCAATTCATCTTCTTTCTCACGTCAGGTAAGTAAAAATACTACTCTTGAAAAGGTTTTTTCCACCAAAGAAGGATACTATCAACACCCATACTCATTTTTGATAAATGATTACAATGGAGACGGTACTGAAGAGCTTTGCAGCATGTCAACCCCGATACTTGAGTCAACCGGAAAAATGGTTGTGGGTACACAGTATACCTTCTACCACTATGAATCGGGTAAAATGAAGCCATTTTATTCGTATATTACTCCTCCTTTTTACAGTAAAGATGATAAAGCAACCCTGGCAGAAAGCGATATCATGGAAATGCTGTTTGATCACAGAAGCTTTACTCTTGGAGATAAAGGCGTTGAGGATACATGGTACAAGCCGTCGGAGAACTATTCAACTAAAGAATTAATCGATACGGTTAATTCACTTTTGAGTAAAAATGTAATAAAAAAGAATGGAAATAACATACAATTTAACTTTTAGTACCGACAAAAGACAATTAAGCTTTAAACCATAAAATAATTGTATAAATAGTAATGCCTTATGAAATGCACTATAATTTACCGGACATTATAAAAAGCGAGTGGTTAATAAAAAACCACTCGCTTTCTTCTTATATATGTTGCGAAAAAGATTCCTGTAGAGAAATTCGTAAAAATGCTCGGGACCGGTCATTCTGTTTCGCTCCATTGCTTGTCTATGCTGCCTATGCCTTGACAGCCCCTGGCCTTATATTTTACTTTAAGTATAGCCTATTTCATATTTTCTGCCGGGAATGTATCAATAATGCCCAACAGCTTTCTCTTCAAATATGCCAGGTCTGTAGATGTTAGAATTACTTCAGCATTGGGATTTTTAATATGCGTACCGTCTACATCTCCCGCAAGATATCCATCCTTATATACTTCCTTTGTATATGGATTCTTGAAGCCATTTTTATCAATCATACCCAAGATGTATCTCTGCACCATAGCATAATCTGTTGAAGTAACCTCACCGTCACCATTAACGTCTCCATATATAAAAGTCGGTGTCGGATTTATTATAGCGATTGGTCCCGGCAATACTACTTTATAATCCTTTAATTTATCATAGCCGCTGTTGTCGAACAGTAACGTTCCGAATATAGCCCCAGGCATGGATTTGGTATCCTCAAACGTTATTAAGGAACCGGTATTATTCGAATACTTCAATACCTTAAAGCCTATAACTGCTAGTACACCTGAATTATCTTCCGGACCGTCCGGTTGGTATGCCGCTCTGTCCATATATACACGTCCGAAATTCAATATTCCTTCCTCAAAATCATATGATTTTTGGCTTATAGGTGAATAATTCTCATTGCAGAGAATGTCATAACCTGATATAGCAGTTAATCTTGTAAACGGTTCACCTGTGTTTGGATCAACCGGCTGCAGTAATTCAGGATTATATTTTAAATTAACCTGATATCCTACAAATCCTTTTACATCATCTACCCTAACTACCGCTTTAATAATATCGCCGACATATACTGATGTTTTATCGGTTATAAGCGATATTTTCGACGATGATGGAACAGTAGGTGTCGGCAGCGATATTATATCAAACCCGGACTTCTCAATTACCTGATAATTATCCAATGGAGAAATTCTGCCATAGGTAAAAAGAGCAGTTCCGGATAAAGCTCCCGGCATGGTTTTCGTATCCGAAAATACTATTGATGTGCTCCTATATGAATTATTCAATACCTTAAAGCCTATAACCGCAAGTACACCGGATGTTTCTTCCGGACCATTCTGCC
>JAEZNF010000462.1 GCA_023441845.1 Bacillota bacterium
TCAACCATTCGATGCTATTTAACTCCTGATTATTCCAATTGTAAAGTCAATTACGCCACGCTGCACTAGGTAATGTATTTGCATATTCTAACATTTGTTCAATACCCTCGTCGTATTTATTCCCAAAAAGTGTTCTAATATCTTGTATGTCGAGTTCCATTCGTTGCCTTGCACTTAATCCAACATCATCTTTCATCGTTTGAGCCCCCTTGTATTTAAAGGTTCTTGTCAATTCATGATCCTCCTTACTCATTAACAATGCAGGCCCATCATTTCTCGATATACCAATAGTTTTATTATATGCATTTTGAGCCATATGATGACCAACCTCATCTGCACCTCTACAAGCATCAACATCTTTGAATTTTCCGCCTAATACTTTGCCCGAGTTATTATTACTATTGGTAACCTTGCTTACTCCCGGAGTAGCTTTACCCTTTTTATGCAATCCCAACGGATCAATCCAGCCCCATACATTAGGTGCATAAGAATAAACATTCTCACCGGCAGCCATTAACACAGAACATCCTGTGAATCTATATCACTTTTCTCTAAATATGGATTAACTTACACCATTATACACTTTATTATATTTCATTACAATTATCAAAACTGTGTATATAAATGCGTGTTGTGCATTTGATATATGATTCTTCTCAAAAAGTTTGCGTTTTTAGCAGACAAATCCATTAACTTCCACAAACATCTTAATATGTGTTTTTTACAATAAATTTAAAATTTTTCCACTATAAAACTCAAACATAAAATGATATATTTTTTTCATAAAAGGAAGTATCGTCCAATAGTATCCTGGCCGGGAGAGAGTTAACAATTTACAGGCAAAATTTATACTATAACGATACCAATTATGCTTCTCCATTTATATGGGTTAAAACCGGTTTAGCCCATATTGACACAAATTAATTTTTAAGGAGGAACTTAATATGTTAAAAAAATCTTCAAGCGTACATTATGTACAGTTATGTCATTAGCTGTCTGCGGTACTGTAATGCTTAGTTCGCCAATATCTTCCCATGCGTACGGAAATCTGGTAGCAAGATGGTCATTTGAATCTCCCATGTCTTATACCGCCGATTCTACCGGCAATGGGTATAACCTAGAAGAAAACACCAGTATTAATGTGTCTAGCGATTCAATCAAACAGCTTTTATGGCCCCGAATACTCCTTATTATCTGTCAGTAGAAAATACTACTTCCGACTTTACGCCAGATATGTTCACTATTACTGCTTGGGTTAAGTTTAATCAGGACCCGACTAACAACTCCTGGGGACAGGCTAAAATTTTGGACTACACCAACCTAGCTTATGGTATTTACGAAGGATATAGCCTTTATCTCGTAAGCGGCGGATACTTGCAATTTACAGTAGCAGATCCTGCCGGAACAAAATGGATATCCGTCAGGTCTCCGAGCCCTCTTTCTGCATATAACTGGCATCATGTTGCAGCAGTTTACAGCAGTGGATTATTAATAATATACGTTGACGGAGTTATGGTTAACAGTATAGCTAACGAAGGAAAGTTTAAATTACCTGCAGGAAAGGTCAATATCGGAAGTCAAGTAAGGAAAAACGGTGACATTTTCTATCCATACAATAATGCATATTTGGATGAGATTTCTTTCTATAATGAAATGTTAAGTGACGATGAAATCAAAAGAGATTATGATGCTTTTATTACAAGATGTGTCAAATTAGATGACTCAGTATATGAAACCCGTCCATATTCCGGAGGAGGGTATGCATATTCAATGGAGAAAGAAAATACAGTACGCCTTTACACTTACGGACAATTGGAAATGATAACTACAACAAAAAAGTCTTGCCCTCAGGTAGGGCTCATTATTACGTCATATAATCAGGCTGAAATACTTGATATTACAGGTACAGTTATTTATCGCAGTGCACTTAAAACATATTCTGTATCTACACCGGGAATCAGCTCAAGACTGGACAAATATTATGAAAACATTCCATGGGATATTGTGTCGAGAGCAGCTTACATAAGAGCAATTTAGAAATTTTATAAAGGAAAACTGTTTAAACAAATTTATTTTACACACTCAATATCCGAAAATTCATAGTTATATATAGAATTGCTGTCTGTATACTTTTGGGGAAACTCCGATACTTTTTTTGAATAACTTAAAAAAATATGCAAGATCGGTATAACCTACCTTTCCGGATATTTCACTTATTTTTATTTTTGTATTTACAAGAAAATCTTTAGCTTTATTGATTCTGAAATTGTTTAAATAATCGGAAAAGAGTTCACCCGTTTCTTCTTTGAACAATCCTCCGAGATAATTGGCATTGGTATTTAATTTTAGTGCAAGAATCTTAAGAGATATATCCTTATTGTAATTTAAATCAATGTACTCCAATACCCTGTTAACAAGAGGATTCTTTATTATTCCGGCAGAATGCGGCATTGTTGTTTTGTTGTAATCCAGTATGCTGCTGGATGGTATGTTGGAATATTGCCGATTGAGCTTTAAAGCGGATTCGTAACTCTTATAAACGTTTATATACTCAAATTCAAATTTGCCAACAGTTATCAATACCTTACAGTTTATATCGGATTCCATTTTGATCATGCAGCTTCTTAAAATCCCGTTAATATCATCCGGATCATTTGTTTTTTCAGTGCCTGAAAACAACACTATAGTTTGCAATAAAATAAGCGGGGTGTCGGGGTGTATTGTATGTGTATGTATATGTAATTATTACATGGAACTGTGATTTTTCAACTGTGAATTATCAATAAGATGAAATAAAGTAGTTTATATGAACCCTG
>JAEZNF010000532.1 GCA_023441845.1 Bacillota bacterium
GCATACCACAAGACATGCCGAGTTGGTAGAATTGGAATCGGGTGGATTTGTTGTAGACACTCCTGGGTTCAGTTCATATGAATTAATTGATATCCCACACGGGGAACTGGAGCTCTATTACCCTGAATTCGAAGCATATCTCAACACATGCAGGTTTACACGCTGCAGCCATATAAGCGAGCCGTCCTGTACCGTTAAAGAGGCAGTTGATAAGGGAGATATCAGTAAGGATAGATATTTAAGATATGCGCAGTTTTATAACACTTTAAAGAAACAGGAAGATTTAAAGTACAAAAAGTAGCATAAGTTCTTTTACCGGAAAGGAAAGATTAGAAAGTGATTAAGATTGCTCCATCCATATTATCAGCGGATTTTTCCAGATTGGGTGAGGAAATAGAAAAACTTGAAAAAGCAAACGCCGATCTTATACATATAGATGTTATGGATGGCCGGTTTGTGCCCAATATAACAATAGGACCGCCTGTAGTTAAGTCATTAAGGCCTATTTCAAAGCTTCCCTTTGATGTACATCTTATGATAGAAGATCCGGATATGTATATTGACAGTTTTATAGATGCAGGTGCCGATTTGATATCGGTTCATGTTGAAGCCTGCAAACACCCGGACAGCACTATACAAAGAATCAAGGCAAGAGGAAAGAAAGCGTCAGTAGTATTAAATCCAGCAACCTCGCTTAATACTATCGAGCAGATATTAAGCGAGGTTGATATGGTTCTTCTTATGACTGTCAACCCCGGCTTTGGCGGACAGGCTTTTATTGAATCCAGTATTGACAAGGTAAGGGACCTTAAGGAAATGATTTGCCGGAAAGGCTTAAAAGTTGATATTGAGGTTGACGGAGGCATAAACCTTAGTAATATTCACCGTATAACTGAAGCCGGAGCCAATATAATTGTTGCAGGTAATACCATTTTTAAGGCTGACGATACCGCAGGCATAATAAGAGAACTCAAGGAAAAGGCTTTCAAGGAGGGGCAATGACAGCTGTAATTGTCTGTAACGGAAGCATAGAAGACTATGACTACATAACGAAGTATTTCAAGGGTTCAGGATTGATAATCAGTGTGGACGGCGGTGCAGCTCATCTAAGGAAGCTCAAAATCAAACCCGATATAATGGTGGGAGACTTTGATTCAATAAAAAAAGATGATTTTGACTATTTTAAGGGTTTGTCTGTTGAAATAATGGAATTTCCGGCTAAAAAAGATAAAACCGATACTGAGATTGCCGTGGAGCTTGCCATAGAAAAAGGTTTTAATAATATTGTCTTTGTCGGTGGAACAGGCAGCCGCCTGGACCATTCTCTTGCAAATATTCTCATATTGAAAAAGCTTTTAAAAAGTGGCGTAAAAGGAACCATTGCCGATAAGCATAATGAAATAACCCTGATTGACAGCAGTATTGAAATAAAAAAAGAGAAGGACGTAAAGATTACACTTCTTTCGCTGACAGATAAAACAGAAGGCGTAACAACAAAAGGATTGTTGTACGCCCTTAATAATGCCACATTAGAGCTTGGATCAAGCTGGGGAATAAGCAATGAATTCACAGAAGAAAGCGCCGGAATCACTATAAAAAGCGGACTTCTTCTGGTTATCAAATCCAGAGACTAATCACACATAAGCCTTTTCACAATTTTTTCATCCGGAGTGACAATAATAGTTTTAAAACTGGAATATGTGACCATACCGGGCTTGGAGCCGGGAGGCTTTTTTACATTTTTAACCTGAGTATAATCTACCGGAACACCTGAGGAGAGTTTTGCCTTACTGTGGTATGCTGCAATTAAAGCAGCTTCGAGCAGGGTGCTGTTGGGTATTTCCTTCTGCTGATTTTTAATAATTGTATGGGAACCCGGTATATTTCTGGTATGCAGCCATATATCATTAAAAGAGGACTGCTTAAGGGTCAGAAGGTCATTCTGCCTGTTGTTCTTTCCAACCAGTATGTCGTAACCGTCAGATGACTTGAAATGCAGCGGAGATGACGGTTTTATATTCTTGTTTTTGTTTTTCAGGCCTTTAGAAGACAGGTATCCCTGTTCCATCAATTCATGCCGAACCTCATCAATTTCCTGGACTGTACTGCAGTTTTCTAGAAGCTGAAGCACCCCTTCAAGGTATTGCATTTCCCTTTGATTTTCTTCCAACTGCTTATTGGTAGAAATAAAGGCACTTTTGGCTTTTGAATACTGTTTGAAATACCTCTGCGCGTTTTCCTGAGGAGAGAGGTTTTCGTCCAGCGGGATATCCAGGTATTCGCTGTTCTCACTGTAATAATTCAGAAGAGATACCTTTTTTACGTTCTTTTCCATACAGTATATATTAGCTGTAATGAGTTCGCCAAAAAGCTTGAGCTTATCCCTGTCCGCTACCTCTCTGAGCTTATCAAACTGAAGCGCAAGTTTTTTGTTACACCTGTCCAGATTGTTATTCAATACTTTTAATACATCCGATTTCTTTTGCTTTGAACGTTCTATCCTATCTTTTTCAAGGTAAAAGAGGTCGAGTACATTGCTCATTGAGGGAAAATGCTTTGTGCCGGGAAACTGCTGTATAGGCAGGCAGTGGAAATCAAGGGGCTTGTTATTAAGCCTGGTGTCAAAGATTATGCAGGGATTAAACAAGCAGCCGGAGATTTTTTCTATAACCTCCTTAAGTGCTTTCAAAAGAGAATCAATTTCAGCCCCGGAAAGGCTTGAAAATGGCTTGCTCCCGTCTATTCCGGCAAGGAAGCATACTTCTTTGCAAAGAAGCGGACTGAACCCTTTAATACTGTTTAAAAGATGTTTTTCCACACCACTTCCGGATACTGCCTTTGATTCGGCAATGAATTTATCCAAATCCAGTGTTTCGGGGTTTGTTTTGTCCTGCGGCGGGGGTGATATATAGGCTCTGCCCGGCATAATTTCCCTGACACGGTTAACTTCGCTGTCGATATGTTTTATGGAGTCGAGTATTTTACCATCTGCGTTTAATAGAATTATATTACTGTGACGTCCCATGATTTCAATAATCAGTCTTTTTTCGGTCAGGTCACCAAGTTCGTTAACTGATTCGGCAGTAATGGTGACAATTCTTTCAAAATTGTGGAACTCGATACCTGTGATTTTACCGCCCGATAAGTGCTTCCTCAGGAGCATGCAAAACACAGGCGGGGCTAATGGGTTATCCTTTGAAGAATCGGTCAGATGAATTCTGGGATAACTCGGGTTTGCACTTAAAAGAAGCTTTAAATTCCGGCCTTTGGCTCTTATATTAATTATAATTTCATCCGATTCCGGCTGAAATATTTTTTCGATACGGCCTCCGGTTAGTACTTCGGAAAGCTCGTTAACTATACATTTAACAACAATTCCATCAAAAGGCAAATGTTACACTCCTTTAAACTAAGATTTCTTGGAAAGTTATGGAATCTGTGTTGTCGAAACCATACCAAAAGGAAAACCCCTGGAATATTGACGGTAAAACCAATCCTTATGGGGTTCTCCTGATATTAAGGACAGGTTAAAATATAACTTCCGCTAATCTTTTTCTACTTAAATCATGGAGTACCATGGGTGCTGAAAAAGAATCGGAAGTAATATTTTAAGTCCTCCTAAATATTTAAACCTTAGCTTCCGTTTTTTATTAAGAGTATAACATGAAAGTTAAGGCACATCAATTTATTTATCTCTGTGCCAGCCTTATTTCCATCCAATCAAAAGCAATCCAGTCATTTGGACCTGAACTTGAAGTGTTTTCTATAACAATCCTGTTATTTCTCCTTACATTGATATTGAATGTAAGAGGCTGCCAGTTATTAAAACGTCCGCCTGAAGGCCTTCCGTGCTCTAAATTTACAGGGCCGTTATGAACTACTGTATCGTTAACGGTTATTCTCAAGGAATATTGCCTTACAGGTACATTGTAGTGATCGTCAAGAACAGCACTTATTATAATCTGAGCCCTCTGGTTTCCGGGGACAAGCAAAAACGGAGCTATATCCATTGTCCATACTCCACGGTTTCCGGTATACAATATATCGGCATTTCCACTCGGATTGCCGTAATTTGGGTATCCGGTGAGTTCCTTAAAGAACGATATCGACGGTATGGTAGGGTTATTGCTAATTACCGGTGGAGGATCGGTATTCGGTACACGGATTGTCATATCTGCATCCTCGTACATACCCATTAAATTAATATCTCCGGTTCCGAACGGCATCTGATTGTTAATGTACGGGCATGTAGGCTGAACCATTGGATTCTGATACATAGGCTGCATATACATGCAAGGTGTTTGCGGCATCATGGGCGCTGCCTGGGGTACTTGCGGAGCAGCAGTTTCAGGTAAAACCGAACCGGGTATGTTCATTTCCTGTGAAGGCATAACGTACGGTGTAAATGGTGACTTTGCAGGTACAGTCGGTGTGAATTGTGACTTTGAAGGTACAGTCGGTTGTGCTGCCTTTTCAGGCGGCATAACCGGCGGAGCTTCTGCAGGCGCCATCTGGGGTGGTTGTTTTTGAACCGGTGGAACATTGGGTGCAGTGTTTGCCTCCGGTTGAACATTGGGTGCTGCAGGTATGTTAAATGACGGTGCTGTTGGCTGTGAAGACGGCATTGCAGCCGGTATATTCTTTCTGCCGTATCCTGAATTTGAATGATAGGAACCTCTAAAAGGCATCATTTTATATTTCCTCCCTTATAAAAATAATAGGCTGATTGTGTGTTCCGAAATAATATCTCATACCATGATATTCAGGAGAAAACAGTTATGTTACTATATGGATCGCTTAAAATGCCGATGAAAATTTGACTGTGCGCTATTCTATAAAGTGGAAAGTTTAGTAAGTTGGTAGTTATACTTAATAACGGCTAAGGCTTTATTTGATTTTTGTTTTCAGCCAATCTTATGGTATATCTGGTGACGGTGTTTGCCGTTACTTTTACATCGATGGAAGAAGGTACTATATACTGCTTGGGAAAAGTTGTTTCCGAAAATCCAACTTTAAAATTGCCTTCATTTAACTTGAAAACCGAGATGCCTTCCGAATTTGTTATTGACAGTACGTTGTTTGGAAAGCCGGGAGCGGCAACAGTCCCCTCGACAGCTAAATCCAGATTAGGGACAGGCTCGTTGTCCTTATCCAGAACTTCTATTTCAGCTATGCCCCAGTTCTGCGGGTCATTCAAAGGAGAGTTTTCCAGATTTACGGTAATTATTTTTGTCCCGGCAGTTTTAAGATCGAAAAAAAAGGGAGAGGGCAGCTGGTATTCGGTTGGAAAATACGTGGATGAAAAGCTGACTCTGAAAGTACCTTTATCAAGTGAATACCGTGCTTCGCCGAGGCTGTCGGTAGTAAGTGTTTGATAAAAAGTCTTTTTTTGAGTGACGGATTCGCCGCTGACGGTCATTTCAACATTTGGTACAGGCTCTCCGCTTTTTTTATCGACAATCTTTATT
>JAEZNF010000087.1 GCA_023441845.1 Bacillota bacterium
CAAGAACAATCGCTGTAAGCAGCTTTATTATTGCTCTGACAACCATGGTTGCTACAACAGAAGCCGGCACTATATGGAGAATTGACTGGAGCCCCGTTGTTACCGCATTAAGTGCCGTAGACGTAATTGTCACCTATCAGATATACAGGGGAAATACAAAGAATAATGATGTTCCGCAATATATGGCCGCGGTTGACGATACCAGCTTTTTTATTACGGTACCCAAAGAAGAAGAGGAGAGCTATTACTATGTCATAAGGGCTATTGTCACAAAAAACGGCAGTGACGTCTATCCCGGCATAAAAATAGAATCGGACCACGTCGTAGTGAAGGAAAATGATGTTATAGCAACACCTTCGGTCCCCGAATTGGTAGATAAATTTGAAAGGGTTGCCGACGATGTAATTATAAGCTATGAGGACGAGCTTAAACCCGATAGCGCAACAATCATCTGGAGAGTTCCCAAAAAAGGAAACGGAGAGGTTGATAAAGATGTAGTTTATGACATCTGGCTTGTAAGCAACCCAAATGTCCTGGATAATCCTCCTGAAAGCACGAGACTGGCAAAAGACCTTGAGATGACCGATTCCAACCATATAATGAGCGGACTGAACCTTGTAGGTTATAAATATACCATACAGCACCTGACTCCAAACTCGACGTATTATTTTAAAATCGTTGCAAAGAGGACTTATATTGATTATGTGGACAATATGCTCCAAAATATCGTTCGCTCCTCCGACCCTGCCTTAAAGGTAATAATTACACCTAGCGGGGGTCCCATCGATCAGCCTAAAGTTCCTTCGAGGCCGCCATTTCAAGTCAAGAAGGATTCCGACAGCAAAAACATGATAACATCAACCACCGCTATACTTCAAATAAAGAACAAATGGTATGAAAGTTTTAATACAGAAACCGGAAAGTGGGAATATATAAGGACTGAAAAAATCGATGAAGACGATGTACCCCCATATATACCGGACGAAACCACTCTTGATGGCAAAAACTACCGTGTAATTGAATACGATTCAGGTGTTACAATAGATGTGGGTTGTGTAGAATATGTGGACGGTATGTCGTATAATGACATAGCAAATATCCCGGCAAACAGGATAACAAACTTCCCTGTCAAGGCAAATGACGCATCCGAGAATGCCGAATTGAATCCCGACGGGTTAAAACATAATGTAGATATTACATTAACAAACCTTACGCCGAATACCACTTATATTATCTGGGTAAGAGCCGCAAGGAGAAGCGTAGATTCGGTGTCCGGACCCTCTGATCCGATAGTAATCACTACATTTCCCGATCAGGATGTTCCTGTGGCAATACCTACAGTACCGGAAATAAATTACGGGTTAGCCGGCGATATCTATGCCGACCTGGCCTGGAATTTCAACCAGGACTATAGGTATAACATCAAATACGGTAAGATTGAAAATATAAATAACGCTACCGGCAGTACTACAGCTGAACCGGAAGACTTCGCCAATTCAAGTTTTTACAGGGTTACAGGTCTGGAACAGAATACACTTTATTTTTTCTGGATCCAGGCAGAAATAGCCGGGGGCGGCAACAAATCGGAGTGGAGTGATTCATATACATTAAAAACACTTCCCTATTTGCCTCCGGATACACCCAAAGGCTTTGGATTAAAAAACACAGAGGGTTCAGTTACGAAAAATAGTCTTGCATTTGAGTGGACCAAGGTTGACGGCATTGAGTATATACTCCAGATAGCCGACAATATCGACTATAAGAACTATAAGGAATATAAATGCGGCTCGGTTTCCGAGTATACCGTCGAAGGATTACAGTCGAATTTCAGATATTATGCAAGACTGCTTGCCCATGATCCTAAAAAGGATATTGATTCCAAACCTACACAGAGTGTAACGGTGCGTACTGAACGCAGCGATGATGATTATGACTCGGACAAGGACATAGAAAACGTTATTTCAGGTGACTATATAGTAAAAGAACCGATTCTTCTTAATAATGCATGGAATGTAAACATCACCGGGGTAAACGCCGACAGGTTTGTTGAGCATGTTCAAAATGATAATATGCTGGACTATAAAATAGATCTGTCAACCCCTCCTGCTAAGACAAGCAAGCTGAATATCAGGATTTCAAATAAAGTATTTAAAGCATTGGGTACCTTGAAAGAGAACATCATAATAGTGGCCGACAGTAATACCGACGGAAAGATTCAACTTGTACTAAGGCCGGAGATAGTAACGGCCCAAGCTCTGGAGAAGTTCTCCCAAAGACTTGGAGATTTCAATTATACGGTAAGCATTCAATTTACAGGTACAAATACAGCTTCAAATTCGCAAAACATGGTATTTAAGACAAAGGATGTTTCAATAGATATAAATGCCGGTAACAGCAGCGAAACAATAGCTATTTCAGAGCTTTACCGTCCTATGAAGGTTATATTCCCTTATACCGACAGTAAGTGGTATACCGAAGGAGTAACTTCGGGGTATGTTTTTGATAAAAATTCATCGGCATGGAAGAAGCTTCAAACTACAGCTGAATACGATTGGGATAACAGCAGGGGTACTGTTGCTCTTCAGGCATCAAACACCGGAAATATAGCAATTGCAGAAACCGGAAGCAATTTCTATGACGACATCAGTGGCCATTGGGCGGAAGCTTCGATAAACAAGGTAGCATCCGTGCATACATTGAAGAGTATACCGGGCAGAGTATTCAACCCGGATAAAGTTCTTACTTTAGGCGAATCCGTTAAGCTAATGCTTGATACTGCGGATTACACTTACGGAAGCGATTATATGACTTCTGCATCAAGGGCGCAATTTGTAAGCCTTGCTGATGCAGGCAATGTCGATAAAATGTGTACAAGAGAAAAGGCTATTGCAATGGTTGTAAGGCTATATGAGATTAAAACCGGGAAAACCGCCTCGGTCACAAGCTTAAGCAATACCGGATACAGCGATCTCAACACAGTAAACCCTACGCTCCTTCCGAAGGTCAACTTCGCTGTAAAAAACGGTATTGTATCAAGCAGAAACTCAAGCTATTTAAAGCCCGAAGGGTATATAACAAGGGCTGAAACAGTTGCAATGCTTGAAAAGCTCTTATACCTCACTGGAGAGTTGTTGTAGATTTCAGATTTAAAGTCAACCGAATTTATACTGTTTATAGCATGGAGGTTACCATGAGATTGGGAAAAATATTGCCGGCAGTCATATTAACGGTATTCCTTGCAGCCAGGGCCGGAACAGCATTTGCTCACGGCCCGGTTTTCGAAACAAAAGCGCTGGACGGTAATAAATTGAGGATTACCTTAAAATTGGACACCCCTAATAGTACAAAGGGTATTTCTATTGCATACTACCACTTAAAGAACGGAAAAGAGCTTAATATCGGATATGAGCTCAAAGAAGGTTCGGGTAGTACTACATACCTTGATTACAGTCTTCAAAGCGCAATCCCCCCTGTAAGAATAACCCTTACCGATATACACAATTCGGGCAATTTGCCGTTTGGTGATATCGCAGGACTTGAGGCAGAGCAATATATAAAGCATTTGCATGATGCCGGAATAATTAACGGACGGGCAAACAATCTTTTTATGCCGAAAGCCACCATCACCCGGGCTGAATTTATGACCTTGATTGTGAAATCGCTAAACCTTAAGGACGAAAATACCAATATCGTAAGCTTTAAGGATACAAAAAAGCATTGGGCGGAAAATATTATTTCCACAGCATATAAAAACGGCCTGATTTCCGGGTATAAGGACGGCACAATTCGTCCGGACAATCCAATTACTCTCGCAGAGGTATGTACTGTAATTTCAAGGGCTTTTAAATTCAACACCGTTTATAACGGCATATATGATAAGCTAAATCCGGATAAATGGTACAGCGTCAGCGTTAAAAATGTCTTTGATGTCGGGATTCTAAAAACTTCCGACAATATTTATATTAAATTTAATGAAGATACTTTTATTAATAGGGCAAACTGTGCTATGATGGTTAGTAGGGCGCTTACAACCTATTAATGCATTATAAAATATTACATGTATATCCCAAAGTCATTGAGGCAATAATTTATTTAAGTTGAGGCAAAAAAAGGGGATATACATGAAAAAAGCTATAGTTATACTCGTTTCAATATCGTTATTGTTGATACTGTTATTTACAGTCAATTATTTTGAAAACTCACAGTTAAGGGAGCTGCCTGAAGCAACACTAAAGAAGTCATTCGACGCTTCGGGAGCAAAAATTATAAGCAGCGAAATCTACTTTTGGGGCAGGTTGGACAGCACATTAAGAAACATGGATAAATTAAAACTGCTGTCATCAAGCCTTTTTAAAAGTTTGGGCATTTATGATAACAATCAGTTTTCAAACAGTATTGTAAATAACGACCTTACACAGAATATAGAGCTTCGCGGGGCTAATAGCAGCGGTAAAACAGCGGTTGTGAAAATTCAGTTAAGTAAAAGCGATACTGATTTAAATGAGAGTTTTATATCACTCAGCGTTAATGAAGACTTAACAAATTCCGGTCTTGAAGACGTAAGAAAAAGGGTTTGCAAGGTCTTTACAGATAATAATATAACCCCTAAAATCACTTCCTGTATGACAGGCAGTTTTGAGGGAAAGCTTGGTCAAAACAATTTGAACGACATAAGCAAGAGGATTTTGAAGGAGGTGAGAGCAACTAATATAGAAGGAATCAGGGATGGAAATTTGATAAGCGTTTCAGCTTATTCACCATTCATAAGAGAATCTGTGAATGTAAACAAAAGCAAGATAAATTTAAATCTGGCCATCAGATATAACTCCTTTGAAAGCAAAACATACATCTGGCTGGCTACGCCTATAATAACTACAGAATATTAATTTTACCTGAGTGTTCCTTGACAGATTCAGAATACCACAAAAAAATATATCACTTATTATAAGTGTATAAAACTCCATGCAAAAGATAAATAAAGTAATATACGAAAGGGAGAATCCATGTGTCCAAATACGTTATACATCAAGGAGCTCCATTAAAAGGAGAGGTCAGGATAGGCGGTGCAAAAAATTCAGTACTACCCATTATTGCAGCATCATTATTGGCTGATGGGCAAAGTACTATTGAAGATATCCCCTATTTGAATGATGTGAGAGTCATGTGTGATCTGTTGGTGTCCCTTGGGACATCCATAGATGTTTCCAATACCAAGACATGTTTACGTGTAGATCCAAGAAATATCAATAATCCAATTGCTCCGTACGACCTTGTCAACAAGCTGAGGGCATCGTTTCTTATAATGGGACCCCTGCTCACAAGAATCGGATGGGCTAAAATTCCGCTTCCCGGCGGCTGTGCCATAGGCTCAAGGCCTGTTGACCTTCATATTAAAGGTTTATTGGCAATGGGCGCAGAAATCACACAGGGTCACGGATTTATTGAAGCAAGAACTTCCGGAAAACTAAAGGGCAGTAAGATATATCTGGATTTTCCAAGTGTAGGTGCTACAGAAAATATTATGATGGCCGCAGCATTGGCTGACGGTCAGACTATAATCGAAAATGCTGCCATCGAGCCTGAAATAGTCGATCTGGCTACATACCTGACGACAATGGGAGCAGATGTAAAAGGAGCCGGTACCGATACTATAAGAATAAACGGCGTTACCAGCTTAAACGGCGCAAACCACGCAGTTATACCCGACAGAATAGAAGCAGGGACCTTTATGGTTGCGGCAGCAATAACAGGAGGAGATGTTAAGGTTAACAATGTTGTTCCTGATCATTTGAAACCTGTTACTGCAAAATTAAGAGAAGCAGGAATAGAAGTCTCGGAAGAGTTATCAAGCATACATGTAAAAGCAGACAGGCATATAAAGGCTGTTGACATCAAGACTCATCCATACCCGGGCTTCCCGACAGACATGCAGGCCCAAATGACCGCTTTGATGAGCAAGGCTGAAGGAACAAGCATGGTTATCGAAACTATTTTCGAAAACAGGTTTATGCATATCAATGAGCTTAAAAGGATGGGTGCCAACATAAAGATCGAGGGCAGAAGTGCTATAATAGAAGGTGCGCCTTCTCTTATGGGTGCTCAGGTCAAGGCAACGGACTTAAGGGCGGGAGCAGCTTTGATTCTGGCAGGTCTGGCAGCAGACGGCGTCACTGAAATTACTGACATTGAACATATCGAAAGAGGTTACGTTGAAATAGATAGAAAATTGCAGTCTCTTGGAGCTAAAATTGAAAGAGTAGAATAAAACATTTTTGCCGGAATTGCTTAAGCTGTACAAAGCCTGTTTGTCAATTCCGGCAATTTAGTTACTTAAAAAAGGGCAAAAAAATTAGGCTTAATTAAGCCCACAATATTATAACTAAGGGAATTAGTCTTGCATGCTATAGTATACACATATTTTAAAATCTTTGTGTCGTATTATAAAAACTTTTTTGAAATTTCCATGAATATTTTAGGGACTATGTAAACTCATAGCTTCCCCTCCATTTAATCTTCTCACCTTTATCAAGCTTTTTATTTATACCGTTTACCAGATTAAAATATGTCTTGCCATACGACTCAGTAAATGCTGTCGGCTTATCCTTGTCCAGATTTTCAAACTTACCCAACCCAAATCCCGCATCTATTGTGACACAGAGCTTAAAAATTCCATCCTTTGAAATGAGCGTATAGCTGTTAGCCTTGTTGTTTTCTTTTAAAGGGCCTGAATCGGAATACTTTCCGCTTTCATACTCAGCACCGTTTCCATATACTACTTTTCCATTCCAGGCAGAATTTTGAGACTGAAGCCCATAATAACTATATATTAATACATCTTCCAGTGCTGTTGATACCAATTCCACATCTATTTTCCCGGGTGAGATCCTATATTTTACAACCTCATTCAATACATATATGTCGTCATTTATTGTATTATAAGCTTTTATATAATTATCGACGATTATCTCAACATTTCCCTCGTATTCTTTATCATCCTCTATTTTTGTCCCATTTACTTTTACAGTAATCTTTTCAGTCTTTGCTGTGGTATCTCCACTTCTGCCATGCCATCCCCCTGTAAAAATCCCTTTCCCGGAATCATCATGAATCAGAGACTTCATATAATAAGGACCGATCCAATCGGTAAAGGTTTCCATTAATAATAACGGCTTTTGCTTTTTTGCTGTAGAATCGGTATTAAATTTATTTGTATCAACATATATTTTCTTTATACCCATAATATTGTTTATACCGCACCCTCCAAAAACCAGGTGCATGTAGGAGTTTTGAGTGTATTTAAAACATATGTATATATTGTTTCCGCGTTTTAATACTTTTTGCTTTGATTTAAGGTAAAGATTCATGGAAGAATGCCTTAGTTTATTTGTTCCTTCTATAAAGGAATTCCGGATATTAATTCCCGCTAACTCATGAATTTTCATGCATGCAAAATAAACTTCGCTTTCAGATATAACGATGTTATTAAGATATGTAAAACCCATAGATGAAGTTGCTGCCGATACGACAATAACAATTGCTAATAAAAATGCAGCTATTTTTATGTTAAATATATTCCTCAACGGACAATACCGCCTTTTCATCAGTTTTGTAAGCAACTTAATTATACATTATTTTTGTAAATATACCACAAAAGCAGATTACCCCCGTCTCAAACTACATTCCAGTGCTGGTCAATAATCCGGAAGCAACCTACAGCTTTTTATTTTAGCTAATCCATAAC
>JAEZNF010000161.1 GCA_023441845.1 Bacillota bacterium
GCACAGGTACAATCAAGGACTACAAGGGAACGGTCACTATAAAACTGAATTAAAGGAGAGTAAGGCATGAAAAGATATATACCGCTTATTTTAATTTTCTTATTATATTTTGGCGATATCTCGTCGGCGGAGTATACCATGGAGTATAAAAGCGGGAATACAACCATTCCTGATTACAGGAAAATCTCCTGTTTCGGCACCGTGGGCAAAATTACAAAGCCGCAGGCGCAGTTCAGCATTACAAACCAGACTACCTCCCAGACTGTGTACAGCTATCAGGGCAAGGATTGTAATACGGCAATACCGATGTACTTCCCCCTGGTCGGAAAACGCTTATTGTATATATCGTAGTAGCCATACACTATACTTTGTCTCCTTTAAGACTCTTCCTCCTTTTCCCTTCCATTAAGCTTTTATAATTCTCCTTTGTAACAACCTTTTTACCAGTTCTGTTTTCCAGGTCTTTTCTTGCACTTCCTGCAACTGTTCCACCTTCAATTGCCGCTTCCTTATTTTCTCCAAATCCCTGTGCATCCCGGTTTCTTGCAATTTCAGTTGTGGATGCCTCTCCAAGCATAGTAAAAATCAGCTCCAAATCTGTCATATGGTCTCGCAAATTCTCAGTTGGTCTGCCAAGGTCTTTAAACTTTTTATATTCCGCAGGTGTCAGTCCAAAAGTAGCCTTGCTTATTTCGGCTGTCAGAATCGCATACTCACGTTGTTCTTTAACACCTCTTTTTTTCCATTCATCAGTGAGTTCATCGCGAACGGCAATACCTCTCATCCGCTTTTCAATCCACTCATCGCTATACCCTTTTAATTTATAGGTTTCTCTTATCCTCTTAGTCGCAAGCTCGGGGTTTTCTATCTCTTCCAGCCTTTCATAGCCAACCTTTGCAAGCCATCTTTTAAAAGGCTCTGCTTTTTGAGAAGGTATTGTTTGTATAATCCTCAAAAGTGCCTCTGCATTTGCACAATCAGTTAAGTATTTCTTTCCATCATTAGATTGCATTTTCAGTTGTACGATAAAATCGTACAACTCAGAAAAACCCTCTTTTTTTAACTTTCTTTTTAGGTCACTCCAATATCTTCTGGAATTTTCGGAGTCAGTAAGAATTGATACAACATCAATAACGGAAAAGAACCACTGCCCTTTTTCCTCAATCCAAACTCTTCTGACCTTTTTATCCTCAAACAAAACCAGATTACTCATAACCAAGCTCCTTCAAGTATTTACTGAAATAATATTTTTATGAAACAAAATTCGTATACGAATAAATTACTCCATTATATACAAACTTTTGTTATTCCAACAAGATTCGTCTTCATTATATCAATTTTTTGCTACCATAGTTGTAAAATAATAATAATAAATTTAAAAAATCCAACTGTGTGTGCAAACGAAGTGGTGACGCAGCAAGGCTCTGGAATGGTATCAAAAAGCCTTGATAATCTGGGAAACAGTACTTGGCAAGGAACATCCATCTACAGCTACCACTTATAACAATATTGCCGGAGTATATGATAGCAAAGGAGAATATGACAAGGCTCTGGAGTGGTTTCAAAGTTTCAAAAAGCCCTGATAACTAGGGAAACGGTACTTGGCGAGGAGCATCCTGATACCGCTACCACTTATAACGATATTGCATTTGTATATGATAGTAAAGGAGAATATGATAAGGCTCTGGAGTGGTTTCAAAAAGCCTTGATAATCAGGGAAACGATACTTGGCAAGGAGCATCCAGATACCGCTAACACTTATAACAATATCGTCAGCATGAAGGCCGGAAACTGCGACACCTATGTTTTGCTGCTGACCTCTGTTGCTTTGAGCCTGTTCGACCCGGCAAACCCGGTTAAGACGGAATACATAAACCTGGGATCGGGGCTGCCTACAGAGGAATTTTACCATGTACAGCAGTAAAACAAGGCAGTATTTAGAAATCAATCTGTCTAGTTAAATAAATTTACAGGAGGATGATTTTATGCACCCAAAATTAAAACATGTCTATGTTGGAGCAGATTTACACAGACAAAGCCACACCGCCGTTATTATCAACGCTTTTGGGGAAAAGCTCGGAGAGGTTACATTTAAAAATAATCCCTCTGATTTTTCCAAACTTACAAGAGAAGTAAACAGACATTTAAGCGAAGGAATTACGCCTTTGTATGGTCTTGAGGATGTGAATTCTTCCGGTAGGCCGCTTGCAGTCTTTCTTCTTTCTAAAGGTAATACCGTCAAATATGTCAATCCCTCTCTTACCCAGCTTGAGCGAAAAACTCAAAGTGTCTTGTGGCAAGGAGAAATAATTTGGTAAAGTCTATTACAAGCCTTGTAAATCAGGCTCAAAGCCAATTGATACAGCATTATCCGAGTTATCATGATTATTTTAACAGTTTTGACGGGAAATGCGCCCTTCAATTTTGGGAAAAGTACCCTTCACCTGAAAAACTAAAGGACGTTACTGTTACCGAGTTGGGAGAATTTCTATATAAAAACAGTTCCCGATATTTCGGCGAAAAGAAAGCAGCACAAATCCTTGAAAGTGTTGCAAATGATAATGTTGCAGAAATCGGATTTCAGGAAGTCCGGGATTTTATTATATCCTCAACCATAAGGCAGGTAAAGGCCGTTAAAAAGGAACTTGAGGAAGTGGAAACGCAGATAAAATCTATTTTACCGCTATTCGGCTACAAATTGCAGACTATGAAAGGGATTGATTTTATAACGGAAGCTGCTTTAATTGCTCAAATAGGCGATATCAAACGTTTCAGCAGTGCTGACAAGCTTGCAAAGTATTCTGGAATTTCGCCAGTGTCGTATTCATCCGGCAAAACGGACAAACAACTTGCAAATGCTTTAGGTGACAGGACTTTACACCATATATTCTATAGTTTAGCGGTGAGAGTTT
>JAEZNF010000162.1 GCA_023441845.1 Bacillota bacterium
ATTATTTACTAATTAGTTCATTATAGTTTTTTCACTTTCCTTATCGAAAAGGTGTATTCTGTTGGTATCAAATGCAACTTTAATCATGTCTCCAGCTCTTGCCTTTGTCCTCGGATTAACTTTTGCAACAAAATCAACTTCATCTATTACCAGGTACAGGAATGTTTCAGATCCAAGGTTTTCAGTGAGCTCAACCTTTGCGTCAACAACGCTGTCAGCGAACTGTTCAAGGAAAGCAGGTTCGTCATGGATACATTCAGGTCTTATTCCGAGTATAACTTCTTTACCGATATAATCAGTACCGTCAAGCTTCTTTGCCTTACCTTCCGGCAGCTTAACATCATGTTTTCCAAATATCATATGAATTTCTTCCCCGCGCCTTTCAACCTTTGCATTAATGAAGTTCATTTGAGGACTTCCGATGAATCCTGCAACGAACATATTGCAAGGTCTTTCATAGAGAGACTGAGGAGTATTGATCTGCTGAACATAACCGTCTTTCATAACAACGATTCTTGTACCCATTGTCATAGCTTCTGTCTGGTCATGTGTAACGTATACAAATGTTGTTTGGAGTTTTTGATGAAGTTTGTTTATTTCAGTTCTCATCTGAACCCTAAGCTTAGCGTCCAAGTTTGATAAAGGTTCGTCCATTAAGAATACTTTCGGCTCACGGACTATTGCACGACCAAGCGCAACCCTCTGTCTCTGACCGCCGGATAAAGCTCTCGGCCTTCTGTCAAGTAAATGTTCGATATCAAGTATCTTTGCAGCTTCATGCACTCTTCTTCTTATCTCGTCCTTAGGAAGCTTTCTTAATTTAAGTCCGAATGCCATGTTGTCAAATACAGTCATATGAGGATACAAAGCATAGTTCTGGAAAACCATCGCAATATCTCTATCCTTCGGAGCAACATCGTTAACAAGCTTGTCACCTATATAGACTTCACCTTCCGAAATTTCTTCCAAGCCGGCAACCATTCTGAGTGTAGTAGTTTTACCGCATCCAGACGGACCGACAAGTATGATGAATTCCTTGTCTTCAATATCCATATTAAAATCGTTAACAGCTGTAACTCCACCTGGATATCTCTTGTATACATTTTTCAACTTTACACTTGCCATTTTTCTTCCTCCTATACTTTTCCTATGCATCAAATTTGATTGAACACTATCATAATTTACTATAACATTTATTAATGTTTTCAAACTACTATACTTTTTAACAAATTTAATTTTTCCTATTTAGTAACTTTGCATAAATTGTTGTTGAATTTTTATGCAGCCGGATGTATAATTATGTAACAGTGTGCTATATGTTAGGAGGTTTTTACTATGATTAATATTGGAGTAATCGGAGCAACGGGCTATGTAGGTATTGAGATAGTCAGACTGCTTCAAAATCATCCGGATATCAATATAACTTCTTTAGTCTCTCAAAGCTTCGTCGGACAAAAGGTATCCGATATATATCCGAATTTGAGAAACGTATTTGATATGGAATGCGAAGGTCTTGACATTGATAAAATTTCTGAAAGAGCAGATATTTTTATTACGGCTCTGCCTCACGGAGTATCAAAAGAAGTCATACCCAAGCTTATTGAAAAAGGAAAAAGAGTAATAGACCACAGCGGCGATTTCCGCTATAAATCTGTCGAGGTATATGAAAAATGGTACGGCATCAAGCACGAGATGCCGCATCTTCTTAAAGATGCTACATACGGGCTCCCCGAATTATACCGCGATAAAATTAAGTATGCAAAAATCGTTTCCAATCCGGGCTGCTATCCTACCTGCTCTATATTGGGAATAGCTCCTCTATTGGCTAATAAATATATTGAAACAAAAAACATAATTATTGATGCAGCCTCCGGAGTTACAGGAGCAGGAAGAAATACCGAGCTTCCCTACCAATTCTGTGAGTGCACCGAAAACTTCAGAGCTTATAAAGTGTCGACTCACAGGCATACATCTGAAATAGAGCAGGAAATCAGTCTGGTCGCGGATGAAGATATCCTTATTTCCTTTACCCCCCACCTTGTGCCTATGAAAAGAGGAATGCTGTCTACAATATATGCAAACCTCAAAACCGAGAAGACTACGGCTGAATTAATTGATTTATACAGGGAATATTACAGGAATGAACACTTCGTCAGGGTTTTGGATGAAGGCAAGCTGCCTGAAACAAAATTTGTTGCAGGATCTAACTTCATTGATATAAGTTTGGTTGTCGACAAGCGTCTTAACAGGGTAGTTATACTGTCCTGCCTGGATAACCTGGGTAAAGGATCGGCAAGCCAGGCTGTGCAGGATCTGAATATCATGTGCGGACTTCCGGAGCAAACCGGACTAACACTTCCGGGCCTGTACCTGTGATAGAATATAATATACAAAAAGCTTAGTATCTGGAGGTAACACATGGATAATTTTATGGAAACCATAATAAAAAAGGCTGAGATTTTAATTGAGGCCCTTCCGTATATTCAGAAACTGTACGGAAAAACAGTAGTAATAAAATACGGCGGTAATGCCATGATCAATGACGAATTGAAAAATTCGGTAATGGAAGATATTACACTATTGAAATATATAGGGATGAACCCGGTTGTTGTACACGGAGGAGGCCCGGATATCAACAAAGCACTGCAAGTTTTTGATATAAAAAGCCAGTTTATAAACGGCCTCCGGGTTACAGACTCCGCAACTATGGAAATAGCCCAAATGGTGCTTGTGGGAAAGACAAACAAGGAAATTGTTTCCCTTTTAAATAAAATGGGAGGCAAGGCAATCGGTTTATCCGGAATAGACGGTAATCTGGTCGAATGCGAGCAATATAAAACAGTAATTGACGGTAAGGAAGCCGACCTTGGTTATGTCGGAAAAATCACAAACATAAACGCCAAGGTTCTGGAGCTTATATCAAAGGACGAATATATTCCTGTTGTTGCCCCGATTGGCATCGGTAAAGACGGGAAAAGCTATAATATCAACGCCGACACTGTAGCCGGAGAAATTGCCGCTTCATTAAAGGCTGAAAAGTTAATGCTGCTCACCGATGTTGAAGGGGTAAAGG
>JAEZNF010000204.1 GCA_023441845.1 Bacillota bacterium
AATGAGCTTGAAGACATAATCGTTTAAAAACGAGGATAAAGTGATATTCCATCTTCTCCAAAAATCGCCAAAGTTACGTGCCTTATAAGGAGATTCAAAATTAAACGGAAGCTTGATGTTAAACATTTGACCGAGACCTACTGCCATATCGCCATATCCGGAAAAATCGAAATAATAGGCAAAAGTATATGCCAGAACTGCGGTCCAAGCCTCAAAAAAGCCTCCTTGCCCTGTGCCTGAATAAAAGCCCTGTGCGAAGCTTATAAGAGGGTCTGCAATCAATATTTTTTTTGCGCATCCTGCTGAAAAAAGAAAAATTCCTTTCATAAAACCTTCCGGGTCGAATATAAAGGTATTTTTATCTTCCAACTGAGTAATAATATCATTATGATGTACAATAGGTCCTACGATAAGGTGCGGAAAGTAGGTTATAAATACGAGAAAGTCAATAAAGGAATATTTCCGGGCCTCACCTTTATAACAATCTGCCAGAAAAGCGACTATCTGAAAGGTGAAGAAGGAGATACCTATAGGCAGCGCTAAATGAAGCAGTGATATTTTGCTTCCGGCAATTCTGTTCACGTTCTCAATAAAGAAATTCGAGTATTTGTAATAGGCCAGAAGCCCTAAATTTTCAATTAAGCCTGCTGCCAGCAATAATTTTGAAATAATAGTTTTTTTTTGTCCGTACTTAATCATCAGCATGCCTATATAATAATTAAAAACAACAGTACCGACAAAGAAAGGAAAAAACTTTCTGCTTCCCTGGGCATAAAAATAAAAAGAGGCTAAAACAAGCCAAAGCTTAGAAAACTCATAAGCTTTGTATTTCCTCAATATTGAGTAAACCGCAAAAGTAACAGGCAGAAATAAAAATATAAAACTGTAAGAAGAAAATATCATAATTTAATCTCCAGTTTAGCCAAAAATATAATATGGTAAATGGGGCGAAAGCATTGCCCCAAAAGCTACGGAGATTATAACACTATAAGTATTTCGTGTCAAGGAAATATGCCCCCTGTACTTTTTTAAAAAATATTGATAAATTTTAAAGCTTGTGTTATACTATTAAACGGAAAAAATACACACACAGCGGGATTTGTGGAAAAGTGCCTTGAAAACGGTATTTCACGAAGATGAACCTGTGGAGGTATTAACTAAAAGGAGGAAATAAAATGTCAGTAATTTCTATGAAGCAGTTGTTGGAAGCAGGTGTTCACTTCGGTCACCAGACCAGGAGATGGAACCCTAAGATGGCCGAATACATCTTTACAGAAAGAAACGGTATTTATATCATTGACTTGCAGAAAACTGTAAAGAAGGTTGAAGAGGCTTATTTCTTTATCAGAGAAGTTGCAATGAACGGTCAGGATATCCTGTTCGTAGGTACTAAAAAGCAGGCTCAGGATTCTATCAAGGAAGAAGCTGAAAGAAGCGGCCAATTCTTTGTAAATGCAAGATGGCTGGGTGGTATGCTCACTAACTTTAACACAATTAAAAAGAGGATTGACAGACTTAACCAGCTGGAGAGCATGGAAAAGGACGGAGTATTTGACGTTCTTCCAAAAAAGGAAGTTATTAAGTTAAAGAAGGAAATGGTAGACCTTGAAAAGAACCTCGGAGGAATCAAGACGATGAAAAGACTCCCTGGTGCCATGTTTATAGTAGATCCGAGAAAAGAAAGAAATGCAATACTTGAAGCTAAAAAGCTCGGTGTTCCGGTAGTTGCAATAGTTGATACAAACTGTGATCCTGATGAAGTAGATTATCCGATTCCCGGAAATGACGATGCAATAAGGGCTGTCAAATTGATTGCAGCTAAGATTGCAGATGCTATAATTGAAGGCCGTCAAGGCGAACAGGGTGACAACGGTTCAGCTGAGGTGGAAGTAGAAGTAAATGGAGATGTTGAAGTAGCTGTTGGCGAACAATAAAAATATAATCCGGTCTTCTGCTCTTAAAGAATGGAGGCGGAAGGCCGGTTTTCTTATATTTGGGTATAATACATAAGTAAAGTAAATAACTTATTATATGGAGGTATTACGATGATTACTGCTGATTTGGTAAAACAACTTCGTGAAAGAACCGGTTCCGGAATGATGGATTGTAAGAAAGCTTTGACCGAAACAAACGGTGATATGGAAAAAGCAATTGAATATTTAAGAGAAAAAGGATTGGCATCTGCTGCTAAAAAAGCAGGCAGAATCGCTGCCGAAGGTATAGTTGATTCGTATATTCACGGTGACGGCAGAATAGGTGTATTGGTTGAAGTTAATATTGAAACGGACTTTGCTGCAAAAAATGATAAATTCAAAGCCTTTGTAAAGGACATAGCAATGCAAATTGCAGCAGCTAAGCCTGAATACGTAAGAAGAGAAGAAGTACCTGCAGATGCTGTAGAAAAAGAAAAAGAAATATTAAAGGCTCAGGCGCTTAATGAGGGCAAGCCTGAGAAAATAGTTGAAAAAATGGTTGAGGGCAGGATTGATAAATTCTATAAGGAAATTTGTCTTCTTGAACAGCCTTTTATAAAGGATCCGGACAAGACTGTACAACAGCTTCTGACTGAGAATATTGCAGCTATCGGCGAAAACATAAACATCAGAAGATTTGTCAGGTTTGAAAGAGGCGAAGGTCTGGAAAAGAAAGAAGAGAACTTTGCAGATGAAGTTATGAAGCAGATTGGTGGCTAAAAAACAAGGGAACATATACATGTTCCCTTGTTTTTAATGAAGTGTACTTTTTAGTATATTTTTAAAAAGTTTTATTTCCTTAAGCAGGAATTTACTGTTAAATGTAGAAAACTACAAAGGAAGAGTGGGGGAAGGTTTTAATGCAGACACCTAAGTATAAAAGGGTTATGCTGAAAATTAGCGGAGAAGCTTTAGCAGGAGAAAATAGAGTTGGAATAGACACCGACACATTAAATAAAATATCTGATGAGCTGAAGGCTGCTTATAAGATGGGTGTTGAAATGGCCATAGTTGTCGGCGGCGGGAACTTTTGGAGAGGCAGGAGCGGAAAGGGTATGGACCGTACAACAGCAGACCACATGGGTATGCTGGCTACAGTAATCAACTCTCTTGCTCTTCAGGATGCGTTGGAATCAAGAGATATTCCGACCAGGGTGCAGACCGCGATAGAGATGAGGCAGATTGCAGAACCTTATATCAGAAGAAAGGCCGTAAGGCATATTGAAAAGAAACGAATTGTCATATTTGCCTGCGGAACAGGTAATCCGTATTTCTCAACGGATACAACAGCCGCATTGAGAGCAGCTGAGATTGATGCTGAGGTAATCCTCCTGGCAAAAAAAGTAGATGGTGTTTATGACAGTGATCCTAGTGTTAATCCTTCGGCTAAAAAATTTGAAAGCCTTACTTTCAATGACATACTTAATAAGGAACTTGCGGTTATGGATTCTACAGCTGCTTCCTTATGCAAGGACAATAACATTCCGATAATGGTATTTGGTTTGGATAATCCGGGAAATATCACCAGAGTCTTACTTGGTGAAAATATAGGAACTTCGATTAGGTGACGAAGGAGGAGTATTATGAATAAGGAAGAATATAAACCCTTTGAAGAAAAAATGAAGAAAACAATAAATGTATTAAAGGATGAACTCACAGGCTTAAGAGCGGGAAGGGCGAATCCTGCAATACTTGACAAACTTTCGGTTGACTATTACGGTTCACCGACTCCCATTACCCAGCTTGGCAATATTACGGTACCTGAAGCAAGGGTAATAGTTATTCAGCCCTGGGATGCAAAGATATTAAAAGAAATTGAAAAAGCGATACAGAAATCGGATATCGGCATAAACCCTAACAATGACGGAAAGGTTATAAGGCTTGTATTTCCCGTATTAACCGAGGAAAGAAGAAAAGAGCTTACAAAGAGTGTGAAAAAGTACGGAGAAGATGCAAAGGTAGCCATAAGGTCTATAAGAAGGGATGCTATTGAGCATTTTAAGGCTGAAAAAAAGAACAACAAGATCACTGAAGATGATTTAAAGGACGCTGAAAAGGATATACAAAACTTTACAGATAAATTTATAACCGATATTGATAAAATGGTTGAAGCTAAGGATAAGGAAATTTTAGAGGTGTAGATGCTTAAGATACCTGATATAATAGGTTTTAATCTTCGGGATGCGGTAGAAGTCCTTAAAAATAAGAATATCGGCATAGATACAATTGAGATTACATCAGCTCCAAGGCTTAAGTGTCAAGAATATGATGACACGGCAAGAGTACTTAGAATACTATTGGCAGAAGATAATAAAGTCAAACTGTTAATATGCAAGCCCCTCTAAATTTAAGAGGGGTTACTTGATTTATTTTATAAATTCATATATTATATTGGATGTTAATATATTTTTAGTATCTGGGAGGATTTAATGTATTTTTTTAAGAAATTGTTTAAAAATAAATCTGATAATAATGATAGTATTGAAATAGATAAAAAGAGACTGCCCGTACATATTGCCATAATAATGGACGGTAACGGACGCTGGGCAAAAAAAAGAAATCTTCCCAAAAATTTTGGTCACAAGGAAGGCGGCAATACTTTAAAGAAAGTAGTTATGTATTGTGGTAATTTGGGTATAAAGTATCTAACTGTATATGCATTTTCAACTGAGAACTGGAACAGACCCAAAAATGAAGTGGATGCACTTATGGATCTTCTTTTGGATTATCTTACTAATGCAGAACATGAGTTATCCGGCAAGAATGTGAGGATTAGGGTTATTGGCAATATAAAGGGTTTATCCGAAAAATTACAAAAAGAAATAGCGCGTGTTGCAAAGGCTACCGAGAAGAATAGCGGCTTATGCCTTAACATTGCCTGGAATTATGGTGGCAGGGATGAGATAGTGTACGCAGTTAACGAGATTGTAAAAGAGATTGACAGAGGTGCTATAAAAGCTAAAGATATTGACGAAAAAACTATTGGCCGGTATATGTATACGGCAGGAATGCCTGATCCCGATCTGCTGATTAGAACCAGCGGAGAGCAGAGGATAAGCAATTTCCTTTTATGGCAATGTGCATATACCGAGTTCTGGTATACTGATGTATTATGGCCGGATTTCGGAGAGGAGTACATAAAACAGGCAGTTTTGGATTATCAAAAAAGAAATAGAAGATTTGGGGGAGTTTAATTGCTGAAGACTAGGGTTATTAGCGGAGTAGTGGGTTCGATTTTACTTTTTATCACTGTGTTTTTAGGTAAGATTTCTTTGAGTGTCGGTGTGTTTCTTATAGGTTTAATTGGGGTTTTTGAGTTTTACAATGCTGTTTCAAATGTTGGGTATAAGCCTTTGAGGTTTGTAGGATATATTTCATGCATCCCCATTATCTTAATTGGTTTAAATGGCGGGAATGAAAGCATCAGGGATTATCTGGCGCTTATAAGATCTACAAATTATATTTTAATGGCATTGTTTTTAGTTGTTGTAGCTTTATTGAGTATAATAGTCTTCTTTCATGAGAAACACAATATAGTAGATGTATCTCTTACTGTTTTCGGGGCTTTATATATACCGTTTTTACTATATTTTATCGTACTTACCAGAAACCTTGAACATGGATTTTACTATTTGTGGCTGATATTTATAGGAGCATTTGCCACCGATATATTTGCATACTTTTCAGGCAAACTGTTCGGAAAGAATAAGCTTTTGCCTGCCATAAGTCCTAAAAAAACCCTTGAAGGTTCTGCCGGAGGAATTTTGGGCTGCATGGTACTAACATATATTTATGGCCTTTTTATAAATGCAATGATTACAAGTGAAGGGTCAGCCGCTATACCGGCCTATCATTTCATGATTCTTGGTGCGTTAAACGGCATAATAGCCCAGGTTGGTGATTGGTCTGCATCAGCTATAAAAAGGTTTTCCAGGTTAAAAGATTTCGGTAATATCATGCCAGGGCATGGCGGTGTTCTTGACAGATTTGACAGCATACTGTTCGTAGCGCCTACGGTATTTTTCTATTTAAGCTTGATAGTATTTTAATCAATATTTAAGAGTATAAAATGTTTTTCGGGAAACATGTAAACAGGAGAATAATATGGCAAGAAATATATCAATATTAGGGTCAACCGGCTCTATTGGCGTTCAAACGCTGGATGTTGCACGAAATTTAGGGCTTAACGTATTAGGTTTGACAGCCCAATTGAACATAGATTTGCTTGAAAAACAGGCCAGGGAATTCAAGCCTGTTCTTGTAGCAGTAGGTAATGATAAGGCGGCTGGAGAACTTCGTATAAGGCTTAGGGATTCCGGTATTGAGGTTTTAAGCGGTATTGAAGGAATAAAAAAAGTTGCTGCCATAGAATCTGTTGATACGGTGGTTGCATCAATAGTGGGAATTGCAGGACTTATACCTACTATGGAAGCCATCAGGCACAAGAAGGACATAGCGCTGGCCAATAAGGAAACGCTTGTAACAGCAGGTGCCCTGGTAATGTCTGAAGCTAAAAAGAACAACGTAAACATTTTACCTGTTGACAGTGAACATTCGGCTATTTTTCAGAGCATAATGGGTAACAATAGTAGTGATATATCAAAAATTATTTTAACTGCATCCGGAGGCCCTTTTAGAGGAAAGACAAGGGAAGAACTCAAAAAAGTCAAACCCGAGGAAGCGTTAAAACACCCCAACTGGGTTATGGGCAGTAAAATTACTATTGATTCGGCAACTTTGATGAATAAAGGACTTGAGGTAATAGAAGCAAAATGGCTGTTTGATGTAGAACCTGACAGGATACAGGTTTTGGTCCACCCTCAAAGTGTTATTCATTCCATGGTTGAATATAAAGACGGATCCATTATTGCACAGATGGGTTCACCCGATATGAGAATACCCATTCAATTTGCATTGACATACCCCGGAAGGTGCGGCAATGAGTTTAGCAAGCTGGACTTATTAAAGGCCAAAAATTTAACGTTTGAAGATCCCGACATTGAAGCTTTTCCCGCGCTTGGCCTTGCCTATGAGGCGTTAAGGGCAGGGGGAACAATGCCGGTAGTACTGAATGCCGCAAATGAAGTTTCGGTAGGATTATTCCTAAAAGGAGAAATAGGATTTCCTGATATAGCACATATTGTAGAAAAAGTAATGGAAATACAC
>JAEZNF010000251.1 GCA_023441845.1 Bacillota bacterium
CTCTTATGCTACTCACTGTACAACGTTTCGGTTAGGTCACATGGAAGAGGCAGCACCTTCAAATTGTTCTCTTTATAAAGGCTCAATATCTTATTTGTATACCTTAGTTTTCGGCTATTTTAAAGCATTCTCTCTTTTTTTGTATATGTAGCAGAATCATCTTTGCCAATATTACCAATGAAAATAAGCTTAACCCAAAAAAGGACCGATGGCATACTAAAATGCCACTGGTCAAAAATGTAATCTGCTTGAGCACCGGTAAACGGTTATTCGAGATGTAAGGGACACAAGGTGCCGCCCGTGTGATTTCAAATTTTGATTATGAAACATACTACTTGGCTACAGACGCTTCCTCCTTAAGCGGTTGAACATCATAGACTACTGTGCTGTTGTTCTCTCAAAGCACTGCATTCAAAGGTAAGGGGACACACCGCTGCTCTGCCAGTCAGGCTTGCTGCGGAATGTCCCCAATTAATTTGGCGTCCCGGACAGGAATCGAACCCGTATCAGTGGAACCGGAATCCACCGTCTTATCCATTAGACTACCGGGACAGAATAAAAAATCCACCACTATATTATAGCAGAAATATGTATTTTTACAACCAAAATTAATCGGAAAATCATTGAATTTATAAAAAAGTTCTGCTTTACATATTTATAGCAGAACCATAATACTTATAAACCTGTTTTTCCCTACCTTTGATACACCCTTACATAGTCAACCTGCATAACTTGAGGGAAAACCGTTGTTGCATCCGGATTCCCGGGCCAGCCTCCTCCTACTGCAACATTAAGTATCATAAAGAACGGATGGTTATAAACCCATTTGTTGCTTCCTATATCCTTCGGTGTCCTTGTCTGATAGAGCATGCCGTCACAGTACCACCTGATAGCATCTACTTCCCATTCTACCGCATAGATATGATAGTCATCGGAAAATTCAGATCCTGTATAGCTTGCTGTTGGACCGTTTGCAGCCGAATAACCCGGTCCGTGTATTGTCCCGTGAATAGTTGCCGGCTCTTTTCCTATATTCTCCATGATATCAATTTCACCGCATCCCGGCCAGTTGACCGAAGCAATATCATTTCCAAGCATCCAAAATGCAGGCCAGATTCCCTGCCCATATGGAATTTTAATTTTGGCTTCAAACCTGCCGTATGTAGTTTCAAACACGCCCTGCGTCTTTAATCTGGCTGATGAATAGCTGTTTCCCCCAATATTTTCTTTTATAGCCTTTATAACCAGGCGCCCGTTTTCCTGGTAAGCATTTTTGACACTGTCGGTATAATACTCAAGCTCATTATTTCCCCAACCTGCCCCTCCTATATCGTAAACCCATTTTGCCGGATCAGGCTTTGAACCGTTTGTTCCGTTAAACTCATCACTCCATACAAGCTTCCATTCGTCCGGAGTTGGCTTAATGGTAGATGTTGGGGTTGGCGTAATGCTGCTTCCATCAATTTCGGCAAGTACTACATTATCCATAAAGACATCATGCGCCTGACTTATTAGCCCGTCTATGCTTCCTATGGAAAAAACAATACGCGCAGAATTATCAGAAACAGGTGCTTTAAAACTGACTGTATACTTTTGTGTTGTCCTTGTTAATCCTGTAATAGTGAAAAAGTATTGATCATAATTATCTGAATTTTCAATTGTAGGCTTTATTGACCTGTTTAGTGTTGAACTCGCATCAAAAGACAATTCATAAACCTTGCCTGCATTAAGGGTGAAGGTTCCCTGATATATATGTACAGACCATGGATTGGCACCGGTATTTGAAATATTTATCTTATTTTTGCCGTTCACTACGGAATTTGAAGCAATACCACCTTCTCCAGCCCATAAAGTCCAATTTTCCGGTCCATTTGAGAAGTCACCATTCCTTATAAGGTTTACGACAGGCTTCGGAGTTATAGTTGGAGTTGGGGTATATGTATAATCCGGCTGCTGCGTCTGATAGGCAATATTTACCGCCGGATAACTGGAAGAGGTTTTATTAAAGTGCTTGACTACTATCATTATGTCAGTCATATTAACTGCACCATCTTTGTTAATGTCACTTACCGGAACATATCCGGCACTTCCTGAACTACTATTAAAAGCTTTTGCAATTTCAACCACATCAGTCATGTTTATTGCATTGTCCATTACCATATCTCCAGCCCATATTTCAACAGGTAAGCTTTGAGTACCGAGTATAGCATTTCCTTTTGGCTGGATGTTTGAAACAGTTCTTTTCAAAAATCCGGGCTTGCTTATTTTTACCGAATATCCTGCCTGAATTGAAGTTAGAGGAACGTTTGGAATTTCAAAATATCCGTTCGAATCGGTCAAAGTATTCCTTCCGTCTATGGAAAGCTCTACTTTAAATCTGGATTTTGCCCCGGCTCCCTTGTCATTAAAATCAACATTTACAAAACCTGAAACATTTATGTAGTCTGCTGCTGAAACCTCAGGAACGCATAAAATTAAAGCAATATGTAGTACAATCAGCATGAGCAGAACGAAATAATTCCCCGCCCTAAATCCCGGATATTTATTTTTATACATACACATCCCCTCCTATAATGATATAAGATCATCCCTGGATATAAGACATAACGCACGAACATTATACCATATTTTCCAATATTAGCATACACAAAACTCTTTATCATTGCAGTCGGTTTACCTATATGTTTCGTGAAAACCATTTTACACTTCTAATTCTATTTTTTCGCTTTCGTCATATACCTTGATTCATTGAACGCGCAACACTTTATGAAAATTCTTTCGCGCGTTCAATATAATAAGTAAAAATGTTTTGTAGCTTATTGTTTTGAAGGGCTTATTTACTTAATTAAAAACGAAAAGCATTTTTCTATAACAAATGGAAGTGCAAACGCATCCACAAGATAATACCAGATTAATACCACAGGGAACACCAATATTCTATATTTGTTTTGGAAGCTGTAGATTGAATTTATGCCTCTGGTTATAATTGCGCAAAACCACACAGGTATCAGAAAAGCGCCCAATGATGCTATTGAAGCAAGCAAAGGATTCTTCTCAAGATTAACAGTAAAAACAATCAGTGATAATATAAAGTATGGTACAAACACCAGTATACTTGCCATTATCTGTATTTTCATGATTTTTACAACCATCCTGCTGTTATTCTGTACTTCTATTTCTTTTTTGAACACCTTGAAAAGGTCAAAAATCGGAAGCGAAAAGAAAAGCACATCTATCAACCCGGCAAATATAACCAGGATGGCAATCAAAAATATATTGTTAAGTAACACTTCCTGCGATTTTCCAACAAATGTTTCCTTGTATTTCATCAGCACCGTCACTGACATGTTAATTATTCCTAGAACGATTATCCCGACACCTAAGCTGGGCTTCTTATCTGTTAATCTCCTGTAAAAATCCCTGGGTAATAACAGAATATTTAAAAGTTTTTCTCTATCCAACCTGTTTTCTCCTTAGAAAGTTTATTTCTCGTAAAGCTTTTACACAGTTTATATTCCGCATCTGTCATTATAGCATAGTTACTCTCCAATACCTGTTTATAAGGCAATTTGAGAAATTACTAATATTATGATACACTTTACCACTTTTTATTTCATTGGCATGATTGGTTTTATAGCCGTTTTACCTTATAAGTGCAAAATTGCACTTCCAAGCTTTACTCTAATAATAATATAACTACGCAGCAATAAAATCAATGATACCTTAAAAATTATGGCAAAGTCGGGTTTTCAACAGTTGCTAAATAAATAATTACTACCAAAGCCGCTAAACAGCGGCCTTTTTGATGTCAAACTCTAAAAATAATTTGTTGTATGTGTTGTATTATTGTTGTATTTCGTTGTATATTG
>JAEZNF010000465.1 GCA_023441845.1 Bacillota bacterium
GGTCCAGGTAGTCTCTACTTATAATAACCACACGTATCCCTGCGTCATTTATAATAGCTTTGATACGTTCTTCAGGAAATTCATTATTTATCGGTACATAAGCCCCTCCGGCCTTTAATACTCCCAATGCCGCAGTTACAAGATGCTCCGACCTATCCATAAGTATCCCGACAAAGGAATCCGGAACAACATTTTGCTGTTTGACCAAATAATTTGCAAGCTTGTTTGCCGTTAAATCAAGTTCATTGTAAGTAACATGCCTGTTATTAAATATCACCGCGGTTCTGTCCGGATTTTCGGCAGCCTGCTGCTCAAATATCCGATGAATGGTTGTATCTTTTGGATATTGTGAACCTGTATCATTTAAGCGGTACAATAGATGTTCCTTTTCTTCTTTTGTAACCAGTTCCAGGTCTGAAATTTTTGTTCCCATATCTGATAAAACCTGATTCAATATATGCTTGTAATGCTCTACAAACCTTTTTATTGTACAGATTTTATATTTTCCGGAATTATAGCGTACATTTATTTCAATTTGCTCCCCTTTTTGTACCGATATAATTAAGTCATTATTAAAGGAATCAGGCATATCATAAGCAAATTCTTCATTATGTATACTGCTTAGAGTCATTACAATACTGAAAAACGCAGCTTCAACATTTTCCCCATTAATTATTTCCATCAATTTCGTAACAGGATAATGCTGGTTTTTATATCCACCGGTTAAGGTTTCTTTTATTCCTCTCAGTAATGCCGCAAAGGTTAAGCCATCCTCCATAATGTCCCTTAAAGCAACAAACTTATTTGTAAGATGCTTCTGCTCCCCCTGGACAAAAACCGGAGCTCCTACTACAATATCGTTCTGGCCCGTGTAACGGTATAATAAAACCTTCATGGCACCCAAAAGTATTACATATAGTGCAAGGTCATTTCCCTTGCCTGCACTTATGAGCCTTTGCGAGGTTTCCTGGCTTATATATGATTTATAGTGTCCCTTCTCAGAATTATTAACTTCCTTGACAAAATCGTACGGAAGGTAAGATTTACTTGAGCTTCCGGATAATTTATCAATCCAGTAACGTTTTGCATCTACAAATTCTTTTAAAGATAACACAGCCTCATCAATTTTTACATTCATTTATTATCACCATCCCCCATTTAAAAATCTATGTCAATTACAATATCTCTCTGGTTTTTATGAATTTCTTCGATAATTGAACCCGCCTTTTCCTCATCATAAAAAGCTACATCCTTTATGCTTATGAGTTTATTATCTGTTATGGATTTTATTATCCTGGTAAACCGTCTTGACATCTCTTCAATACTTTCCTTTTTAAAGAGAGCCGTGCTGTACTCAATAATAAAATCAATTCCTTCATCCGTTTCCCAGGCATAGAACGTGAGATCAAACTTCGATATTTTGGATTCCATAATGTAAGGAGTAAATTTTACATTACTTGCCTCCATATTACCCATGCCTGTATTTTGTAGCACAAAGGCTGCATCAAACAACGGATTGCGGCTTGAATCCCTTTCCATACCGAGCTTATCCACGAGCTTTTCAAACGGGTAATCCTGGTTTTCAAAGGCCTTCAATGCATTTTCCCTTACATCTGCCAGAAAATCATAGTATGTAATGTCTGCCTTTGGTTTATTTCTCATTGCAAGCATATTTACAAACATTCCAGCTACATTTTCCAGATCTGAATGCGGTCTGCCTGCCACTGAAGAGCCTACAACCATATCCTCCCTGCCTGTACTTTTATGGAGCAGTATGTTGAATGCAGACAAAAGCACCATATACATTGTTGTTCCGGTTTCCGACGTAAGCCTTGACAGTTTCTCCGCCATGGAAGAATCGAGTCCGAACTTAAATTCGGCACCTTCAAAGTTCTTTATTTCCGGTCGCGGAAAATCTGTAGGAATATCCAGACTCGGAATTCCGTCCGAAAACATATTGAGCCAGTATTCTTCCTGCTTTTTCATTACTTCCGTCTTAAGAATATTGTTCTGCCATTCGGAAAAATCCTTATATTGCACCCTCGGAAACGGGAGTTTATGGCCTCCGTAAAGACTGTTGAATTCTTTGAGCAATATTCCCATTGATACTCCGTCCGAAATAATATGATGCATATCAAATATCAGCAAGTACTTTTCAGCGCCTATTTTCACGACATTCACCCTTAAAAGCGGTGCTTTACTCAAATCAAACGGCCTTATAAAGTTGTCTATAAGTTTATTAAGATTAACTTTATCTTTCTCAATTAACTCCAATTCACAGTCTGTTGACATATCCTCAAAGTTTATCCTGAAAAGGACAGAATCGCTCACCCTCTGCACGGGCCTTCCGTCAACCATTTCAAAAGATGTTCTGAAGACTTCATGCCTTGATACAATTTCCCTGCAAACCTCCTCGATCTTGTTTATATCTATCCCGCCTTCTGCAATCACTGCCGCAGAAACATTGTAGCCGGTATCACCGTCTGTTTTATCTCCGTTCTTTTTCAGATGTTCTACTATATACAGCCTTTTCTGTGCCGAAGACAGTTCATAATACTCTCTTTTCGGCACCGGCTGAATAGACGAATATATACTGACCCCTGCACCAATAATATAGTTTGCAAGCTGCTTGATTGTCGGGCTTGCGAATATTTGCGCCAACGGTATCTCCGCATTTAATGCCTTATGAACCTTTGTTACCACTGCCGTAGCTTTTAAAGAGTGTCCGCCCAGTTCAAAAAAGTTGTCATTTACCCCCACCCGGTCTATATTAAGCACTTCCTTCCATATTTCAACCAATTTCTCCTCAACCTCATTGCCGGGGGCTTCATACGCTTCCCCGGAAGTTATACTTGTTACAGGATCGGGCACAGCTTTTCTGTCAATTTTGCCGTTTTGCGTCAAAGGTATACTTTCCAGAGGCACAAAGTATGCAGGGATCATGTATTCCGGCAACTTACTTTTAAGATATTCTCTTAATTCGGATGGAGACAGGCTTCTGTTTCCCACAATATATGCAGCAAGATACTTATTCCCGCTGTTATCAACCCGGTCTGTAACAACTGCTTCTTTAATTTCACTATGCTTTAGCAATTGGTTTTCGATTTCACCCAACTCTACCCTAAAGCCTCTGATTTTTACCTGATGGTCGGTCCTCCCTAAAAACTCAATATTTCCATCAGGCATCATTCTTCCCAGGTCACCGGTTTTATACATCTTCCCATTACCGGCATTCAAAAATCTATTATTCACGAAAGAAGCGGCAGTCCTCTTCTCATCGTTCATATAGCCTCTCGCTACTCCAACACCGCCGATATAAAGCTCTCCCGCCACTCCCCGCGGAACAACCCTTCCGGCTTCATCCAATATGTAGAAATAGTTATTGTCAATAGGTTTACCGTATGGAATACTGGTCTGGTATTCATTTACTTCTTCGATAGGATAATATATTGACCATACAGTCCCCTCGGTAGCACCACCCAGGCTTATTGTCCCTGCATTCGGAAAATAGTTCTTTATCTTATCCGGGAGCTTTACCGGAATCCAGTCACCGCTCATAAATACCAGTCTCAAATCATTCTGTATGAAGCCTTCATCATCACCTTCAAGAGAATTTATCAAATAATTCATGGTGGAAGGAACCGAATCCCAGAAAGTTATTCTCTCCTTCTTCACAAGATTTTTCAGCTCGGATGGGTTTCGTACCTGTTCCTTCTTTGCAATCACAATGCTTCCACCCGCTGCAAGAATGCCGAATATGTCATATACCGAAAGGTCGAAACACATGGATGTAATAAACAAAAGCCTGTCATTCCCGCTCACGTTAAACTCCCTGTTTACCCACGATATAAGATTTACCGCCGAATGGTGTTCTATCATTACCCCCTTCGGGCTGCCTGTAGACCCTGATGTGTATATAACGTAAGCTAATTGGCCGGCATCGATTTCGATATCAGGTCTGTTAGAGGAGTATAACTCCATATCCCCGTAATCAATTATTACTGTATTTGTATGGGGAAAAGCATAATCCATATCTGTTACTACAGCTGAAACATTGGAATTTGATACTATGTATTCTTT
>JAEZNF010000164.1 GCA_023441845.1 Bacillota bacterium
GGCGGGCATGGGAATACCTGCACTGGGAACGACACATGCCGATTATTTTTATGGGGAGATACCTTGTACGCGTAAGCTTACAGAAGAGGAAATTGCCGGTGAGTATGAAAAACAGACTGGAAATGTAATTTTGGAAACATTTGAAGGTAAAAATATCAGTTATGTTCCGGGGGTTTTGGTAAATAATCACGGTCCCTTCAGTTGGGGGAAAGATGCGTTGGAGGCTGCACATAATGCAGTTGTTCTAGAGGAGGTTGCCATGATGGCGTACCATTCATTTTCACTGAAGCCCGGTTTGAAGAAAATTGACGATGCACTGTTAGACAGGCATTTCTTGAGAAAACACGGAGATAAGGCTTATTATGGGCAAAAACAGATAAAGCCTTGAATAGAATTTTCACAGCTTTCTTATACATTGCTTTAAATCCCCTATTATAGTTAATTCGGTTGCAATAATTATTTTTCTATATCATATATTAATATACATTTTGATTTTCAGTACTAATAAATACAAGTAGATAATATTTTAGATGTTTTAAGCAAAATATTTAATAGTCCTAAAATTTACAACAAATATAATTTAAATATGAGCTGAAATAGAATATAATATATATATATATAGAAATGACTGAGTTCAATATAATATATTGCATACAGTTGATTTAATGTTTTTTTTATTCAGCCTAATTTCTATGTTGTATAAGTGTACACAAAAAAGGGGGAATTGTAAAATGGAAAGGAAGTCTAAAGAAATAGGAGGAGTGAAAATGAAACGAAAAAGCAAGGTGTTTTTACCAGTTTTGATGTGTTTTGTCATCTTGTTTACTTTGTTTCCGGCAATTGTACACGCGGGACCAACATTGACGAACAATGCAACCGGTACATTTGAAGGCTATGATTATGAATACTGGAAGGACAACGGGACAGGAACCATGACGTTAAACGGCGGCGGAACGTTCAGCTGTTCGTGGAGTAATATCAATAATATATTATTCCGTACAGGAAAGAAACTTGGCTCGACCAAGACATGGCAGAGCTATAATGGTATAACGGTAGACTTTGCCTGCAACTATCAGCCAAACGGTAATTCATATTTGGCTGTCTATGGATGGACGGAAGATCCGCTTGTAGAATATTACATAATAGAAAGCTTCGGTACATGGGAGCCGCCGGGAGATGCCAGCAGACGAAATGGCTCAGTAACCGTAGACGGGCGTGAATATAAGTGTTATTCAAACTCCAGAACGGGACCTTCCATTAAGGGAAATTCAACTTTTCAGCAGTATTGGAGTGTTGCTACATCTAAAAGGACAAGCGGAAAAATATCTGTCAGCGATCACTTTAAAGCATGGGAAGCCAAGGGAATGAATATGGGTAGGATGTATGAAGTCTCCATGGTGGTTGAAGGGTGGCAAAGTCAGGGTAGAGCCGATATGACTAAAATGGAAATTACTTTTGGTTCTCCGTCGCCGGGGGTTAGCCAGACACCTACACCAACACCGTCAACGTTCAATCCGAGCCCAACGCCCACTAAGTCAGGCGGTTCCGGAGGTGGAACAGATCAGCCGCTTCGTGTTCTGGCAGAAAAATTAAGAGACAAAGGTCATGAATTTTATATCGGTGTTGCGATTCCCGCAAGTCTTGGCGGCAGTGACCAAAACCTTATAAAGACTGAGTTTGATATTGTTACAGCCGAGAACGAGATGAAAATCGGTGCAATATCACCAAGCAGAGGCCAATTCAATTATAGTGGCGGAGATAATTTGATTAGGTTTGCCTCATCAAATAATATGAAGGTTCACGGTCATGCTTTTGTATGGCACAAATATAATCCGGGCTGGGTAGACGGCACCAAGAGTATGATGGAATCGTACATAAGCACTGTCGGTTCATACTTCAAAGGAAAAGTATATGCCTGGGATGTAGTAAATGAAGCATTCCAGAAGGATGGCACATATCGTATCAATGCAATTGGAAGCAATGGTCAGGATGGGGCCTCTGTTTTTGGACAAAGACAAGGCAAACAGTATATTGAGGATGCATTTATAGCTGCCCGTAAGGCTGATCCAACTGCTAAACTGATCTACAACGAGTATGATCTGGAAACCAGACCTGCTAAATTTGACGGTGTTTATGCAATGGTAAAAGATTTTAAGAGCCGTAACATTCCGATTGATGGTGTTGGCTTCCAGATGCATCTGGGACCATCCTTTACTGAAACAGATGCTAAAAGGTTTGCAGACCAAATGCAAAAACTTGCCGATTTAGGGGTTGAAAGCTATGTAACCGAAATGGATGTAGGATGTGAAAATGCATCACAGTCCGGATTGGAGAAACAGGCACAGGTATATGGCTGGATTGCAAAAGCATGTGTAGAACAACCTTACTGCAGAGCTTTACAGGTATGGGGCGTAAGAGATTCCCAATCATGGCGTATAAACCCCGAATCTCCTGAAGACAAGGCAATAGCCCCATTGATTTTTAATGACAACGGTCAGAAAAAGCCGGCATATTATGCAATACAAAAAGCTCTTGCAGATGCTTTAAACTCCACAGAACCAACGCCGACACCGACAACAAAACCAACACCCACAACAAAACCAACACCAACAACAAGCACAGGTCCGTCAATTAAAGGTGATCTAAACAAAGATGGTGTAATAAACATGTCGGATGTTACAATCTTAGCAACTGCTTTCAATACAACACGAGGCTCTGCAAGATATGATTCCAGGTGCGATCTTAATGAAGACGGTGCAATAAACATGTCGGATGTTTATATTATTGCACAGAATTTCAATAAGCATGTAAACTAAAACTACAATTAATTATGTCAACAACGAAAATACAGGAGGGCCCAAGAGGCCCTCTTGGTTTTTATTAGAAGTAAGACAAATGTACTCAAAATACAGTATTATTTAACTACCATAACCTGCATAAATAATATATAATTATGCTAACAGATTTTTAATTATTTAATTAATGTATGAAAGGAGGAAACAGTACGAAAATTTAGAAATCAATCCATACAGAAGACCAAGAGGAGGTGGTGAATGAAACAGCAGAGTGAATCCTTTATCTAAAGGCTGATTGAAAGCCTTTATAAAAGGTATACTCTCCTGATATAAATAACTCTTATTTAGTTATATAAAATGTTTATTTGTTTCATAGGGGGATTATGAAAAATGAAAATAATTAATAGAATTATTGCAGCTGTTCTGATTGGGCTGATGATGTTTGTCAGCTGTCCTGGAGCGCTATACTCAAATGCAGGTGCTCAAAATACTCCAAATAAATCATCGGTACATTTATCGGATATGCATGAGGAAAATGACGGAGAATGTCATGAAACTTCATGTGAATGCAGCCAAAAGGAAAATGACGAAGAATGTCATGAAACTTCATGTGATTGCAGCCAAGAGGAAAATGACGAAGAATGTCATAAAACTTCATGTGATTGCAGCCAAGAGGCAAATGACGGAGAATGTCATAAAACTTCATGTGATTGCAGCCAAAAGGAAAATGACGGAGAATATCATGAGACTGCATGTGATTGCAGCCAAGAGGAAAATGATGGACAATGTCATGAGGTTTTATGTAATTGCCGGGATGAAAACCACGGAGAATGCCATGAAGCATTATGTGCTTGCGAATCTCTTTCGGGTAAAGGTGTTAAAATTGCTGTTTTCGATTCGGGTATAAATGATGTTGAAACAGCAGGGAGTATTTCGTTTGTTGAAGACAAAGAAATACTTAGTACTCACGGAAATACAATAGCACATATTTTAGAAAATTTAGTACCTGCTGCCACACTATATGATGTCAGAATACTTAATAATAAGAATGAGGGTACATACGGTAATCTTGCGAAGGGAGTTGACTGGGCCGTAAGAAATGGTATGGATATAATTTCTTTAGGCATGGTTGGTTATGAATCATCGGATATTCTTGAAAGTGCTTTAAATAAAGCGGAAGAAAACAACATACTTGTGATTGCAGCTGCAGGTAATGGGTCAAGTGATGAACCTACATATCCTGCTGCTTTTCCTACAGTAATTTCGGTAGGAGCACTTGATGAAAACTCCGAAATTGCGGAATATTCAAATTTTGGCAATATTGTTGATGTATTTGCTTATGAGTCACTTAAAGGAACATCATTTGCAGCACAACATATAGTTGCGGCCGCAGCGAAAAAAATACAAGCAAATCCGGCCATATCCGTAAAAGATATCAGAACGCAAATAACAGGCGGAAAAACGAAAAAATCCATTAAAAAAAATGATGCTGCGGACGGCGTTTTATATGCTGCAGCAACATGTTCCCATAGCTTCAACGGCTCTTATACAACTGTAAAACAACCAACATGTACGGCGGATGGAAAAAAGG
>JAEZNF010000500.1 GCA_023441845.1 Bacillota bacterium
CTACCAGGCCCATTTGCTCTTTCATATTTTCAATAGTGATTTTTTTTGTTCTAATAACTCTTTTTAAAGCTTCCCATGACTGTACATTATTAATAACATCCTTTGCCTGCAAAATAAGGAAGCCGCCATTAGCCTGGTGGAACAGTCCGCCTTTTATCATAGTGAAATCGGTAGTCATCGTCCCGAATTCATTCTCGTACTCAAGTTTTCCAAGCAGACTGTAATAAGTCGGGTTAAAATCAACAATGACAGGAGCACCTTTTAATTCACTGTTATCGACAAGTAGATTTACTTTATACTTATCGGCAGGCGATTCACTGCTCTTTGGCCACGGAATAACAAGCTGCTGCTGATCTTCCGGCATTTCCTCTTCCCTGAAATCATCCACGTTCTTTAATATATCTTCCTGTACAGATTCAAGGTAAGCTAATATTTTGCTATAATCCTTGTACTTTTCCTTTAAATCGTTAATGTGCATGCCTACGGCAAACAAAGCGATTTTATTTTCCCATTCCGTAACCTTTTCTTCTGCATCTCTCTCAATATTCTTAATTTGACGTATTATTTCCATTGTCTCCATTTGGAGCAAATTTGATTTTTCATTAATTTCATGCTTAAGGTTTTCCTCCAAATCGCCATATTCCTGTTCATTGATTGTTTTACCCTCTACAACAGGCAAAAAGTATATACCGGCATTTGTTGTTTTTACCTTAAATCCCTGTTTTTGCGCATCTTCATTTAACTGGTCAAGGAGTTCATCCCTCTGAGTTTGGAAATCCTTCACTATATCGGATTTTTCCTTTTCATAGTCATCACTCTCGAATGCCTTCGCAATCTCAAGCTTCATAACTTTTATGAATTCATCCATGTCCTTTTGGAATACTTTCCCAAGTCCAGCCGGTAAGTTAAGTGCCACGGGCTGATTGGGTTTGGCAAAATTATATACATAGCACCAGTCATCCGGAACTTTTTCTTTTTCCGCCAACCTTTTAATATAATTTTGGGCATAGCTGGTCTTACCTGTCCCTGTCATACCTGACATATATATGTTATATCCGCGAATATTTATCTTAAGCCCGAATTCCATGGCTTTTACTGCACGTTCTTGTCCTATAATACCCTGCAGCGGCTCAATTTCGGACGTATCTTTAAACTTGAAAAACTTGGGGTCACATTTATTACGTAATTTCTGATAAGACAGACTTTTAAAACCAGGCATGCACTTTCCCCCTTTGCTATAAAAAATAAGTATGACAAAAAGCCAAAATCTTTATCTTATATATTCAACTCCAACCGATAAAAATCCTTTTTTTATATTTCATTTTTCCACATTATTATTGCATCTTCGCCATTATCTGCGTAGTAGGCTTTCCTGAAGCCTACTGTCTCAAAACCGTATTTCCTGTACAACCCCTGCGCAGCAAGATTGCTTTTCCTCACTTCCAAAGTCATTCTTGCTATCCCGGTACCGGTCGCCTTTTCAATCAGGCTTTCCAGGAGCCTGCTTCCTATTCCGTTTCCTCTATATTCAGGGTGGACAGCTATGTTCGTTATATGCCCCTCATCCAAAACCTTCCACATACCCGCATAGCCTACAACCTTCTTTTCAACTGCAGCTGAAAAATACATGGCAACCTCATTTCTGGTAATTTCGTCAAAAAACGCCTCTCGTGACCATGTAATCTTAAAACTCAATTTTTCCACTTCCATAATATCATCTAAATGTTCCAGCACTGTAGACGTTACCTTTATATTAAGCATACAATTATTCCTTAACTCCTTGCTTTCTTTCATATTCACGTTCAGCCTGTGATTTTCTCAAATAAAACGGAACCATATCAAAAGGAGTTTCCGTAATCCCCGCCGAGGCCTTCAAAAGAGCTAATTCTGCTACAGTTGAAGCCCTTTGATGCAGCAGGTTTAAAGGAGCAAACCTGCATTTCTCCAATAGCTTTTCCTTTAGAAAATCTCTGTGAATATTTACTGCATCACCGGTAAAAACAACATTCCGGTTTTTTCCCTTTAAAAGCTCTACCAGTTCTGCAACAGGTAACCCCATATATTCCGTGATTTTTCTCTGCTTATCCTGCTTATTTTCGTATACGGCAGTAAATACCTGGTTATTCCTCGCATCCATAATAGGACAAATAATATCTTCTGTCATAGGTATATTATATGCAAGGGCATCAAGGGTTGGAACACTGACAACAGGCTTTTTAACAGCATAAGCTATAGCTTTTATAGTTGTAACACCTATCCGTAAGCCTGTAAATGAGCCAGGTCCTGTTGAAGCCGCAAAGATATCAATGTCTCCCAATGAAAACTCCAGGCGTTGAGCCAATTCCTTTATTATCGGCATCAGTGTCTGGGAATGAGTCATCCTGCGATTTAAAACGTACTCCCCCAGGAGCTTTGTATTATCTATGACTGCAACCGCTGCAACAGTTGAAGATGTATCGACAGCCAACACTTTCAAAATAATCGTCCCTTTCCTAAATAACTATTAAGAGGCACTTAAAATACTACTTCCACTTTTCAAGCGGACCCTTTGCGGCATCCATAAAGTGTGTAGCACAATTATAGTGGA
>JAEZNF010000542.1 GCA_023441845.1 Bacillota bacterium
CACAAATACCGATATCACTCCCATAAGCTGGGTTATTGTCTTCATTATATCTATTGCCGATCTTGATATCTTCATCATGGCCTTTTGCGCTTCAATTGAGTTAAAAATGTAAAAAATACACACACCAAATGTAAGAGTAAGAAAATACAGGGTATAATCCTTGAAGCTTTTCCTGACATTTTTAAGTGACAGTTTATAATACATTTGCGCTGTCACCTCCCAGAAGTGTTACAACATCAATTATTTTGTTGAAAAATTCCTTTCTGGAGCCGTCTCCCTTTATGAGTTCGTTAAATATTCTGCCGTCCTTTATAAAGAGTATTCTGCTGCAGTAGCTTGCTGTAAAAGCATCATGGGTAACCATAAGAATAGTTGCGTTCAAATTTTTATTGAGGTTCTCCAGGCTTTCCAGAAGCATGCGGGCCGATTTTGAATCCAATGCCCCTGTAGGCTCATCCGCAAGCACCATTGCCGGATTTGTTACTATTGCCCGCGCAGAGGCTACTCTTTGCCTTTGTCCTCCCGACATCTCATACGGATATTTGGAGAGGATGTCTTTAATATCAAGTTTCTGGGCTACTTCTTCAACTCTTTTTGCCGCTTCCTTGTGGTTAACACCCGAAATACTTAAAGGAAGCACAATGTTTTCAAAGCCCGTCAGAGTATCAAGAAGATTGAATTCCTGAAATACAAATCCCAGTTCTTCCCGCCTGAAACGTGCCAGATGCCTGCTTTTCATTTCGGTTATGTCTTTGCCTCTTATATATATATGACCGCTTGTAACTGTATCAATAGTTGATATACAGTTTAATAATGTGGTTTTTCCGCTGCCCGATGCGCCCATTATACCTACAAATTCACCTTCATTTACCGAAAAGCTTACGTTATCAATAGCTTTTGTAATATTACTCTTATTTCCGTAGTATTTTTCTACATTTGTAACTCTTAATATGTCTGTCATAAAGTACCTCCATCACTATGATAACTTTATTTTAGTATATTGCTTGTTTCACTGCCATGGCTTTACCTTACGGAAGACTTACATTTTTGTAAGATTGGAAGGTTTTAAACAGAGCGCAGCGCCTTGTCTATCATAGAGTTTTTGGGAAAGGTTATACTGATGGTTGTGCCTTCACCGGCTTGTGAATCCGCCATTATGGCTAGACCAAGCTTGTCACAGAGTTTTTTGCAGATATACAGCCCCATACCGGTAGATCTTTCATTCTTTCTGCCGTTAGTACCGGTAAAACCTTTATCAAATATTTTACCGAGTTCGCTTTTTATAATGCCCACGCCATTATCCTCGACCTTAAGGACAATACTGTTTTCATTCTCCGTAGCACAAATTTTGATACATGCATTGGACTTTCTGGAGTACTTGATGGAGTTGGTAAGAATCTGGCCTAATATAAATCCCAACCACTTTGCATCGGAAAATACAAGTATATCAAGACTTTCGGTTTCTATTCCGACCTTATTCTGAATAAAAAGCTTCGAATTTTTCTTCAAAGCATCAAAGCAAAGCTTTTCCAGGTTGATTTCGGTAATTACATAATCCTTTTCTACATTATTGCTTCTTGAGTAAAACAAAACCTGCTCAACAAAAACCTCTATTCTGGAAAGTTCCTCTGATATCCTATCCATGGCTGAACCCTTATTGTTTTGAACCGTCAGCCTTGAAGATGAAATGGGAGTTTTTATCTCATGCACCCAGAGTTCTATATATTCCCGGTATTCCTCCTGCATACGCTTATACCTTCCAATTTCCTCAAGCATTGCCTTATTTGAGCCCTTTATAATATCGTATAAAATAATTCCCTCCTTGAAAGCGGGAGGTGATATCATCTCGGCAATGAGATTTTTCCTGTCAAGCGAATCGAAAATACCGAGAAGGTTTATATAAAATTCCTTCTTTCTTATATACTCGACAATTAAAGGAATAGCTGCACCTATTATATATAAGCTGCCTGCCAGCAATGAAAGTGCAGGCCCACCTACAGGATTTAAAGCCCATATTACCGAAACAGCCAAAACATCTGCTAAAATCACAGATATGACATATATAAGTTTCTCTTTCAAAAAATCAAAAACGCTCACCTTACCATATAGCCCCTTCCCCTTTTTGTTTCTATGATCTGTCCCAGACCTATATCCTCAAGCTTTTTGCGGAGTCTGTTGATATTGACGGTAAGAGTATTATCATCAATAAACATATCGTTGTTCCAGAGCTGGGTCATGAGCTCATCGCGGCTCACAATGGCTCCCTTGTTTTCATAAAGGAATACCAGTATTTTAAGTTCATTTTTGGTGAGCTCATACTCCCGGCCGTTATGTTCGATATTGCTCCTTGAAAGGTTTATGCAGAAGTCGCGGCAGTCGATGCGGTCCGCAACGTTTTCCTTTAAAGACCGTTTCAGTACTGAGGATATATGGGCAAGTAGTATCTGCGTGTTATATGGCTTGGTAATAAAGTCATCGGCACCCAGATTCATTGCCATCAGTTCATCAAGCTCAGTATCCCGGCTGGTAACCACTATTATGGGGATTTCCGAATGCTTCCTAATTTCACGGCATATATAGTAGCCGTCGAATACCGGTAGGTTGATGTCAAGCAATATCAGATCATAGTTTCCGGAAAGTACATCTCCTATAATATTCTCAAACCCACACGGTGCTTCGCAGGTATACCCGTACTTTGAAAGAAAGGTTGAAAGTTCTTCCCGTATATTCTTATCGTCTTCTATAATAAATATTTTATTCATGTGTTTTATCCGCCTGTTAATAGGTATTTATCCATCCCTATCATATTATACAATCAAATTATTCGAATTCAGAGTATTATTCCCCTATTCACATAATTTCCCGGAATAACAGTGCAAACTATTTATAAAAATTCCAGCTCAAACTTTATTTATGTAAACTATCGCAAATATATAGCAAAAGCCTACAGACTTTATCTGTAGGCTTTCTTTTGGTTGCGGAAGCCGGACTTGAACCAGCGACCTTCGGGTTATGAGCCCGACGAGCTACCATCTGCTCCATCCCGCGATATAAATCTGGCGGCGACCTATTTTGCCGGGCCGTGGCCGGCCGAGTATCGTCGGCACTGAGAAGCTTAACTGCCGTGTTCGGGATGGGAACGGGTGTGACCTTCTCGTAATAACCACCAGAAA
>JAEZNF010000595.1 GCA_023441845.1 Bacillota bacterium
AAGGAGTATTAATTTGTTGCAGCGGTTAGAAAAGAACGGCACACTTCCTTTAATAGCCCGTATATATTCCGGGCTATTTGGACACTAAAAATGTATAGTAATTTCAGATAACATTAACTGAAGATTGGTTTATTCCTCAATAACTACCTGCTTATGCTTAGCATTGGTGTAGATATTTATCTTAAATTGTATTTTCCGAGCATCTTTATTCTTTCAAGTTCTTTTAGAATTATATCGTAGAGATTAAGGTCAAGAGTGTTGCATATGGAAGCAAGATAGAAAAGATTTCTCCCTATATCCTTTTCAATCATGTCTCTGCAATCATTGCACAGCTTGCCTTCAATATGGGTTTTCATAGACTTTTGCATCTCTTCTATATCTCCATCGGAAGAGAAGTTCTGCTTTTTGGCATGAATTTTTATACAGCCGCATTGAGTGACGGCTTTAACTATTGCACGGTTTACCCTTGCGTTTGAATCCTGAAACTTGGTTATTTGATCAATAATACTTTTGTTTCTCACCAGAAGGTCTGATACGGTATACTGAAATTCATCTGTTAAAATTTCTTTCAAAAAAAATCACTCCTTAGTGAAGATAGTATGCAAAACGAAAGGACTAAAAATTTGAACAATGGAAACTTACTGATACACTAATTATAATTGTTGCATTAACTCTTTGTCAATTAGAAAGATACAGATAATCTTAACAGTATTTTGAATATGTCGTAAGTAATGTATTCCCATTATTTACAGGTATCTTGATCATAAATTACGCCTTCAAGATCAAAATCGGGTATATACTTATCTTCGGCAGAATCCCTTTCCTGGACATATCCTTTCGGGAAGGACAGTTTAAAAAAATAGTTTAGAACTTTCTCATATTCTTTGCGTATAATTCTCCTGCTTATCTCGGAATAATCAAAAGCCTTGAAAACAGGGGTATACTGGCTCATGAGACTCACCGAAATATCATCCGAAGGAAGGGCGGATTTTATCCATTTAAGGATTTTAATGGACTCTTTGGTATGGCCCGGTAAGATGAGATGCCTTATCATAAGACCGCTTTTTACCAGTCCGTCGGAATCATATCTTATTTTGCCAACCTGGCGGTACATTTCATGAATTGCAGCAGTAACTGTCTCAAAGTAATCGGATGCGTCTGAAAACTTTAATGAGGTCTCGTTGCTGAAATATTTGAAATCGGGTAAATATACATTTACCAGGCCTTCCACCAGCTTCAGATTCTGGATGCTATCATATCCGTTGGAATTATATATAACCGGGATGTGAAGCTTTCCTGACACTTCCATCAGGGCTTTCCTTATCTGAACACAATAATGGGAAGGACTTACAAGGTTAATGTTATGTGCCCCTTTTTCCTGCAGTAATAAAAATGTCTCTCCCAATTGAGTTGAAGATACCTCAACTCCATGACCCTGTTGACTTATAATATGGTTTTGGCAAAAAACACACCTCAGATTGCAGCCGGAAAAGAAAACGGTGCCTGAACCGTTACGCCCGCTTATACATGGTTCTTCCCACATGTGCAGATATGCTTTGGCTATTTTAAGATTTGAACCGGTGTTGCAATAGCCCGTTCCGGTTTCTCTTACTGCATTGCATTTTCTCGGACAAACGGCACATTTCTTTGCTTTAATATCCATACATACACTTCCTGTAGATTAATTGGTTCATGAAACCATACAAATTATTGTTATGGACTCCAAAATACACTTTACATTACCAGTAAATAAAACTATAATAAAGCTAATAATATATACAGTCAAGGTATATAATTGATTATTTGCGGTACTTTCGGGACTTTACAGTCCGTAACCTTTAAAGTTCTTTCCCTGCAACATTTTTTTAGCATAAATTATTGATTTATATAGTTTATGGTTTGTGACAGTAATTTAACTGATATGTTAACGGAACAGGGAAGTGATTCCGCTTAAAATATCAATTGGAATCAGGCATAAACCATATGGTAAGGAGAAATTTATGAATATCAGCGGAGTGACAGTTGTATCTCGTAAATCACATAGAGGAAGAAATGTTTTTATAATAAGCCTGTTATTGTTAATTGTTGTAGCTTTGCTATTAACTGTAATAGTTTCGGCATATGCAGGCTGGAAAGTAATCCACCCTGAAAGAAAAGAAATTCAGAAATTCCAATCTAATATTGTCCTTGAATATAAAGATGTTGTGTTTAAAGACATTGATGAGAAAATAAGCCTGAAGGGCTGGCACTTTAAAGTTAAAGACAGTGATAAGACTGTTATCCTAGCTCACGGATACGGTGAAAACAGGCTGCAATTCAATGAAAAGACCCTGGATATGGTTAAAAAATTCATGGAAAAAGGCTATAATATGCTGTTGTTCGATTTCAGGAATTCGGGTATGTCAGAGGGAAAGATGTCGACATTAGGTTATTACGAAAAAGACGATTTGCTTGGGGCTGTAAAATATGTAAAAAATCAGGGAAGCGAGCATATTGTGCTTTTAGGGTATTCGACGGGTGCAGCTGCAAGTATTGCGGCTGCAGCGGACAGTAATGAGGTGGATGCCGTTATTGCCGACAGTTCATATGCCAATCTTGCGGATTACCTGAATGACAATTTGGATACATTCACAAAACTGCCGGAGTTTCCTTTTAATAAAACCATAATAAAAGCAATTAATATTATGTCAGGCATGGAGCCTGAAAATATGAGTCCTGAAGATGATATTACAAGAATTGCTCCAAGGCCTGTGATGTTGATTCACGGCATATCGGACGGCACTACACCGGTTGGTGAAGTCGATAAGCTGTATTCGGCTTATTCAGGTCCGGCCAATAAAATAACGCTGTGGAAGGTCCCGGAGGTTAAACATGTTGAAAGCGATAAAGTATATCCCGATGAGTATTTTGAAAGGATATTCGGTTTCCTGGACAAGGTTTTTCCGAAGCAAAAGCCCGCTAAATAAATATATTTAACGAGCGAAAGAATTTTCATAAAGTGCTGCGCGTTAAATGGATCAAGGTATATGGCCCTAAAAAGAGAAATCAGCTTATTTGTCAATAAGCTGATTTTTTTAATTCTTCAACCATCATTCTTAACGCCTTGCCCCGGTGGCTTATCTCATGCTTTTTATCTGAGGACATTTGGGCGGTAGTCATATTGAACCGGGGGATATAAAACAGGGGATCATACCCAAACCCATTGCTGCCTTCAGGTTTATGCCCTATGTATCCCTCGCAGGTGCCTCTAACTGTAAAATGGGTTCCGTCCGGGAATACTACAGCGATGACGCAAACAAATCTGG
>JAEZNF010000654.1 GCA_023441845.1 Bacillota bacterium
GATGAGCACAGCGAAAATCTTCTGGATGCACTGATAAAACTCCTGAGATCGAAAAAAACAGATCTTGAGCATTCCTGGAAAATATTCAAAAGAATAAGGCTTGCCGTATACTCTATTTCGGCACTAATCGCTTTCTTCGTGGTATTTATATCTCTTGCTTCCAAAAGCATGTAATTCCGGGCTGCAATCTAAAAGGCCCCGGCAATTAATCAAAGTGTTTTTCAATACAGATAAGAATCGGTGGGCAATTTATCTGATTGATAAAGTCTACCCTCATAACAGTATACTGCTTGCAGTCGATTGTTTTAATAAACTCCATAACATGGTCTTTTTCCTCAAATCCGCTGTCTCCCCCATAGTAAACAACTATGGAAATGACACCGCCAACTTTTAAAAGGCCCATGAATGTTTTCACCGCTTCAATTGTAGACTCCCATTTTGTGCCTATGCTGTGATCTCCACCAGGCAAATAACCCAGGTTGAACATCACAGCCTTTAGCTTTTCATTTATATACTTCCCTGCATTCTGGTGGCCGTCATGAATTAACTCTGCCCTCCCGGACAGATTACGCGCCTTAAGCTTTTTCTCCGTTTCCAGAAGAGCTTTTTCCTGAATGTCAAAGGAATACACCCTCCCCGTATCGCCAATAAGTCCGGCAAGAAACACAGTATCATTGCCGTTACCCGCGGTGGCATCTACCACCGTATCGCCTTCTTCTACAAACCTTCTTACCATGTCATGAGACTGGCTTAGTGAATTCTTAATAACTCCCATATTAAAACCCTATCCTCTATCTGCTATAAGTATTATGTCCCTGATTATCTTTGCGGCTAAAAGCGCTGTCCTATCGGAAGCATCGTACGGAGGAGAAACTTCTACAAGATCAAACCCTATAAGGTTCAATGTCTTTAATAGTCCTACCGCCCGGAGCATCTCTTTTGAAGATATTCCTCCGGGTTCGGGTGTCCCGGTTCCGTTGGCATACGCAGGATCGACAACATCTATATCCAGAGTCACATATACAGGCCTTCTGCCTATACTGTCAATTATATTCTTTAAAGGTTCTATTACGTCAAATTTATACATATTGGTGTTCTTTTCAGCATATATAAACTCGTCCCCGGTTCCCGAACGGATGCCGAATTGATAAATGTTCCTGCCGGGCATAAAGTCCAAAAGCCTTCTTATGGCAGATGCATGTGAATAATTACATCCTATATAGCCTTCCCTTAAGTCGGCATGAGCGTCAAAATGTAGTATAACAAGCTCATCACCATACTTCTCATAAACCTTTTCAATGACCGGAACGCTAATCAAATGCTCTCCTCCGATAAACAAAGGGAACTTACCGTCCTTTACAATCTCTCCTGCAGACTCCCCGATAAGCTTAAGACTGCCTTCAATATTTCCAAAAGGCATATCAAGGTCTCCACAGTCGAAGAAAGAAGCCTCCGTCAAGTCTCTGTCCATATAAACACTATATTCCTCAATACCTATAGACACTTCTCTAATCTTTTGAGGTCCAAACCTTGTTCCCGGCCTGAAGCTGCATGTAAAGTCCATCGGAACTCCTACCATGATAATCTTTCCTTCTTCATAGCTGTTGCAGCTGGCCATAAATTTTGTAGATAATGTCGATTTGCCGTCCTTCAAACCCATTTTTGTACCTCCGTAGCTTATTTCATATAGTTTATCCTGTTTTATAATATTCTAAAAGAATCCCCTGACTGCTTTTCCATAAGCATCAAGCATTATTTATTTTAATTGCTTAAGAAGATTTTGTCAAAAAAATTGGTAATAACCAATGTTCATTCCTGAAACTACATTTATTATTAGTCTCAAAAATGCACAAAATAAATTACGAATTGATATAGTTTACAACAAATAAATTCCCGGAGGTTTTGATTATGGATAAAAAACAGTCAATTATGTGCTCAGTAGGAAGTTGCTCATATAATGCCGAAAGCAAAAATATGTGCACTCTTGAAGCTATTCAGGTCAGCGCAGCAGCAAAATCGAACAGTGGCGCTCCATATGACGAAACTCTATGTGCAAGCTACAAATCCCGCCAAAAAAAGAAGTAAACAACAAAACGAGGCAGGTATTTTATAAAATCCTGCCTTTCTTTTGCGAAGTTTTCAGCACAAGCTTTTTATTTCGCTGCCTGATAAGTATCTCCATCCACCCTCTATAAGACCGTCCAATTTCAAACTTCCTACTGCAACCCTTTTCAAACTGATTACAGGATGCCCTATGAATTCGCACATTTTCCTCACCTGCCTGTTCCTTCCTTCATGTATGGTAATTTCAACGGTTGAACGTTCTTTTGACATATTCAAAATTTTTATTTTTGCAGGTGATGTTACATAGTCCTCAATTTTTACACCGCTTCTAAAAATCCTTAATTCTTCACTATTGGGAACACCTTTGATCTCAGCTACATAAACCTTATCGAGTTCATGTTTCGGATGCGTCAGCCTGTAGGTAAAATCCCCATCGTTGGTCAGAAGAATAAGCCCGGAAGTGTCGTAATCAAGCCTCCCTACCGGATAAATCCTTTCTTTGACATCCTTCACCAGGTCCAAAACACCTGGCCTTAAGAATTGGTCCTTTACCGTTGTTACATAGCCTGTTGGTTTATTTAGCATAATATACACTTTATTTTCTTCAGTGTATACCCTTTTTCCATCAACCTCTACAATATCGTTTTCACTTACCTTAAAGCCCATCTCTGTAACTATACGGCCATTGACAGATACCGCTCCCATTTTAATAATCTCTTCCGACTTCCTTCTTGAAGCTACACCTGACTCAGCCAGGTATTTTTGCAACCTAATCTCCGGCATGTTAACCTTCCTGAATTGTTTTTTTATTTTCTGATTTATTATTTACGACTTTTTCATTATACATTATTTATATACATATGGTAAGATTTTCTCTTCTATATATTTTACAATCAATTTTGATAATGCAAAAAGTATACATTGATTCATAATGTCGCGAAAAATTGGGCTTTTACCCTGTAAGTTCAGATGCTTTAACTGCATTTGCTTAGTTAGAATCTTTTTCGCAACATATATAGAAATGCCTATAAATAAAAGGCTCGAGGGCCATTCGTAAGCCCACTCGCCTTTTACCGGATTTCCCTTCCGGAAATAGCCCTAATAAAAAAATGAGTGGTTTTTAATATCCACTCACTCATTATCCATTTCTTTAACAACCTTTGTGTGATTATTGCCGTTATTTTCATTCTTGCATTCATTCTTACTTTCGTTCTTACTTTCATTCTTTTTTTGCTTGTTGTCTTCCATCTTTTTTTTAATGATGTCGTTAGCCTTGTTGATAACCTCAGGCACCATGTCCAGCACCTTTTCAACAGAAGAATTTATATTGACCGGAAGGAGTTTTATTTGATCCTGTCCTACTACCATGAAAGCTACCGGATTTATACTTACACCGGCACCGCTGCCGCCTGCAAACGGATACTTGCCATCTGATTTTTGACTTTCCTCTTCTTTTTCCTCTCCTTCTTTGATACAACAGCTGTTATATTCACCGCCACCTGCTGCAAACCCAAAGCTGACTCTCGAAATAGGTATTATAACTGTTCCGTCAGGAGCCTGTACCGCATCACCTACAATAGTATTGACATCAACCATATCCTTGATGCTCTCCATTGCTGTAGTCATGAGACCTTGTATCGGATGTTCCGCCAATGTAACCACCGCCTCTTAAGATAATTGGATAAAAATATTAAACTTACTATAATAATATGGACAAATTTGATGCTAATTATACAGTGCAAATTAATATCCAACTTTTGCTCGTCAAAATCGCTCTTTATGTCTATTTTTCCTTTCGGAAACCATCCTGAATTGGAAATATGCGCCATTAAAACCCCTGCAATTGCCCATACAGCACCGCCTAAAATTCCAGTCAGGAAAGCATCTCCCGTTCCTAAAATTATCCTTAAATCAAGTTCATTTAATGAAAGCTTGCCTTTTAAATATGCATTCAAACGGTCAGAAATATGTTTATATTCCCTGCCTTTTTCTTTGAGGTATTTTATCCTTTCAAACAGCTCTCTAATCCCCATACTTTTCTTTCCCCTGTCTTCGGTCTCTTCTTTATTCGGTTTCTTTTTCTTCACTCTCATAAATTTGAAGCCGGTGTTTTTTATATTTACAAGGGACGCTTCATATTTATACCTTATTAAGCCCCAAAAAGTGTATACGGATAGAACAATATGATCGCTCCAGCCGTTCCGAACATACTCCACCCTAATATTTATCTTTAAAAATGCCAGAAAAACAGCAAGCAATGCGAAAAAAATAAAAATAACTAAATAAAGCATACTTCACCTCATTTAGTTATTTTTTCCTTCACATCGAAAAAATAATCAGCTAATTACTGTTTTATTTTATTATTATTATACAATTCATTTTTTATAAAGCCTGCTATATGGATTGTCGATAATTGGCTAATTTTCGGCAACGGTTTTGATC
>JAEZNF010000664.1 GCA_023441845.1 Bacillota bacterium
ACTCCCCAGTTTACTGAGGATATACGTTTTGCTGCGCCTACACCCATGATTGCTGTTGTCTTAGTATGTGTTGTGCTAACCGGCAGTCCCAGTAATGAGGCTGTCATCAGGCATATTATTCCTGCCAGATCGGCGGAAAATCCCTGATGCTTCTCCAGCTTTACCATATCCATTCCTACAGCTTTAATAATGCGATAACCTCCTATGGAAGTCCCCAGTGCCATAACAGCTGAACAGAGTATGATCAGCCAGATCGGAATTGTAAATTCTACAACATCTCCCTTTCCTTGTGCCAAAAACATCCCCAGCATAAACACGCCCATGAATTTCTGACCATCCTGAGCACCATGCATAAAGGCCATACCGGCACCACCTGCTATCTGTGCATTCTTAAACACTGCATAGGTCTTTCTTCTATTAAACCCCTTGCACATAAGCTCAATCAGCTTGACAACCAGCCAACCGGCCACAAAACCCATTCCAAGGGAAAGTGCCAATCCATAAATGACCTTGATCCATTCATCCGGATTCACTCCGGCCAGTCCTCCCTGAAGTGCAATGGCTGCACCGGTAATTCCTGCAATCAGTGCATGACTCTCACTGGTAGGAATTCCAAACCACCATGCCGCCGTAGCCCAAATTACAATAGCAAACAATGCTGCACAGAGAGCGACCAAAGCATCGTGAGAATCGCCTCCGAAATCCACCATTTTGTATATGGTTTGCGCTACTTTGGCATTGAACATCGTCATAACAAGAACACCAAGAAAATTAAATATGGCTGCCATAACTATGGCTACCCGCGGGCTTAACGAACGTGTAGAAATACAGGTTGCAATGGCATTCGGAGCGTCTGTCCAGCCATTAACCATTACAACACTTAATGTGAGAACTGTTGTTATCATTAATGCCGGATTTGAAATCAGTTGATTCAAAAAATCGAAAAGTGAAACAGTCATAATTCTTCAACATTCCTTATAATATTCAGTATTTTTATTGAAAAAGCTGTTCAGTTATAACCGAACATTTCTAGCATAGCATTTTTTTTTACAACTAACAATAGTATCACTCCAATTCAACTTAATTATTTAGTCCAGCCTCTTTTCCCTAAAAATGCTGATACCATGCAGTTTTGGCTGCATGGTATCTTTTACTAGGAATTGTGGTGGAGACGAAGAGGATCGAACTCTCGACCTTACGGATGCGAACCGTACGCTCTCCCAGCTGAGCTACGCCCCCATTTATAACACTTCGGTTCAAAGAATTTTTTCGTTTAGGCGATAATTTGCTTCGCAAATAACGCTTAGAAGAAAAATTTTTCTTACCTCAGTGGTGTTTTACCTAGATGAACAACACTGCACTCTTTTCTTATTATAGCACTGCTCACTTTCAATATCCAGTACCACTCGAATTTTTCTAATAAATTTGTCCAATTCACTTTAGTGAGTATTACTCATTGATGATGCCAATAATTTTTAGATTACCGTCCTTTGATAAATCCACTACCTTTGAATCGATAATAACAATTGGCCTTGTAATGTCATGTATCGGTATGTGAACGACTGTGCCAATATCACTTGAACCCAACAATACTTGTAAGCCGATATAATGAAATATCAGATTGTTAATAAAGGCATTCATGATGTCTACGTCATATGTGGTTAATCCTTCTTTCATCAGGATGTCGAGTTCTATAAAGGGAGTGTATTTGTTCCTGTATACTCGATCTGACGTCAATGCGTCATAGGCATCGGCAATGGCAATAATTTTTGTAATTATATTCAGCTGTTTGCTGCATTTTGTGTGTATCGCGCCGCGAGCATTTTATCAAATGCTCCTTCAAAGGAGGATTGAACCCACCACTGAAGCGGAAATCTGTTTGTTCCCCGCCTATAGAGGCGGATGTCTTAGGAGCATATAATTAAATCCGGATCTAATTCCGATAGCAAATTGCGATCTGCATAGATATAATGGTTTTATATCTCACCGTGCAATGATTCGCGGCCGGGACATTCTTCTTAAGCCTAAAGAATTCGCTCTTTTGGCCGTTCTTGCGCGCGAACCCGGCAGAACGTTTCCCGCAGCAGATCTGTATAGAAAGGTTTGGGGTATGGATATGGCTGGCGACGGGCGTACCGTAAAGGAACATATATCACGTATTCGGAGTAAGCTCGGCAGAAAAAGCAGGTTCACTGTCGTTTCAGAACGTGGTAAGGGTTATCGTTTACAGTTCTCCGACACCATACTACCATAAGGTAATTTTGCTCCAGTCTGTAACACACTTTTCTACGAGACCTTCCGCTCGCGAGACGCACTTTATCATAATCGGAGCATTTAGTTACTGCTCTTTTTGCGATAAAATTCAATAATCATGTTGTCAATCTCCTGGCTTAAGCGTAAAGCTTCCGGAGATTGTACAGGCATGTCCAATAAAAGACTATCTAATCTTTCTCTAAGTACTTCTAAATCATTTTTCATATGTTTTGACCCCTCAATGCAACTTTAATAATACTACATTATCTATTATATGATTTCAATATATTTCCCAAAACAATGTTTTTTGACATTTTATACCATTACACGCTATATAGCATGATCCTACTCTCAGTTTCTATTGTCAACTTCAGACAAATATTTGGTTGACAATAGAATGGATATGTCTTATTCTATCCATAGATATCGTTATTTGAGTGAAGGAGAATTTCACTATGAAGCTTACTACCAAGGATTTAATACTGACTTCCCTGTTTACCTCACTTATGATCGCAGGCGCCTTTATCAGGATACCTTTCCCATTGCTTCCTGTAACACTGCAGGCAATGATAGCTGCCATAGCCGGATTGACTATCGGTCCGCGGCTTGGAGCACTTTCCGTGATTATTTATACCATTCTGGGTCTGACCGGTATTCCAATATTCGCTCAAGGCGGCGGAATAACTTATATATTTAACCCTAGCTTTGGCTTTATATCGGGATTCATCGCAGGTGCTTATGTCATAGGAAAACTGTCACAACGACCTGGAGGATCCTCAATGGCGGGCAGCATAAAAGCCGCCTTAACAGGAC
>JAEZNF010000182.1 GCA_023441845.1 Bacillota bacterium
CATAGGTTCCTTCCTTAAAGAAACCTACTGCCGACATATTTTCCCCGAGATAATGCCAAATTGCCCCTTCGATAGTGGAAGACGGGATAGTTTCCTGGCATGGCCTGAAAACGCCGCCTTTAATTCTTTCGCCAATTACTATATTTTCAATCTCCAAAACAAGTTCGATAAGTTTAATCTGCTTCATCGGTATCAACTTTCCCTTCGATCACTTTATACAGGTTTAAAAACTTTTCAGGTTTAATCCCTTTTGCATACAAGTCATATACAGGTTTAAATCCATGAGACTCTTTGTTTTTGATAATTTCAACCGCAAGTAAAATATCTGATGCCAATTTGTCATAGATTCCTATAAGCTTATGGAGGTAACTTGAAGATACATTGGAATTGAATATCTTATCGACAATCTCCTTGTATTCTTCTTTTGAATATGATTCGTCAAACACACTTCTATGAGATATATTCAAGAAGGATTTATTTTCTTTTTCAAAGTACCTCCAATGGTCTCTTATAGGGTATTTTATATTGGCTATACTAATCGAAAGGCTTATGGGAGAATTTTCATCATGCACGCAGTCCGGAAAATATTTTTCAATTAATTTGATGTATGTACTGATAACATCGTTTAAAAGCAGGGGAGAGTATTTAAAAACTCCAAGCTCAGGATTTCCGCCAAGCGGCGCCCGTATCTCATCTTCTTTACCCTTAAACTTTTTCCAAAACTCAACAATCATTTTATTATAGTCTTCGTTGAAGTCCACCTGTAGGGCCACTGGCCTTAATCTTCTTGTTAATCCCTTGAAACGGGGATCTTTACCGCTATTCGTAACAAAGGATTCAAAGCCGCTGAGTATCCACTTCTCCAGCTTTTCCGGAATTAGTGCAAATTTAAACCAGCATACCTTGATACATTCCTTTTCCCACTTTTGGCTGTAATCCGGAAAAGGATTGCCGCTTTGCCTGATATCATAACAACCTCTGCATATTGATTCTTTGATAATATCATCATTGTCACTATACATATTTCCGTCAAATCCTGCTTCCTGTTGGCATATGTCACAAATCTGATGCTTCAGGCTGCTTCTGATCTCGGGACAAATATTCTTAAAGTATACTTTAATATCTCTTTGATTGTATTTTTTTAAACGGTTTTCTATTTTTCTTAATGTGCTTTTGTCTCCAAGACCTTCGGACTTATTCTTTCTGTCCTCCAGGACTTCTCTATCCAGTACCGATGTAATCATTCCCAAAACAGACTTTATCTCAACGGCTTCAATACTGAATCCTTTAGCCGTAAACTTCTCAAATATCTTTTCAAGTGAATACCTTCCGTCTGATCCGTATTCTTCAGGCAAAAAAAGCATTACATAGTCTGATGTACTGAATAGGACGGTATCTTTGTATAAACTATTGTTATTAAGGTCATCAATGAGCTTTGATCGTTCGGCTATTATATTTATATCCTTAAGCCTTGCAAAGAAATGGGGGAATGTAATTTTGCATTTTACAATCCTTGCTTTCCAGGCATTTGAAAAATCTGATGCTATGCCTTCGGCTTCTTTTATAGTCTTTACTACTTTGTTGCCGTATTTTATGGATATGGAATTATCAGCATTTTTAACGATTTTAGCATTTGCGTTTAACACCCTGAAGATTTTACCGGTTAACTGTATATGGGTATACAGTGCTGTGATATACCTTGGAAACGTCTTATCTTCAGGCATGGCTTTCAGATAGACAATGTATCTATTAAGAAAATCATTCCCTGATTTGCAGTTATTAATTTCGTTGAATATTGTTATTAAATCGCTTGGACTTTTGAATGCAAAGGCGTCGAAATCAATACACTTTTTGTGCCAAAGTTTATTGATTTTTGGTTCAAATTTATTTTTTATTCTGCCTGGGGGATAAGCCCTAGAAAGCGAAGATGAAAGATGGTCGGCAAGAATAAGTAAAAATAAATAATATCTGTTTTCTATATCACCTTCTGCAAATGACCAATCATTAATATCAATAGCTCCGGCAGGTGTGCCATATTCCTCCGTCCATTCCATTGAGTTTGTCTGGCGGTTCCACCTGCGTTTCATATGGTGGTATTGTCCGATAAATGACAATGACTCCGGTTTTTTTAAGTTATATTTTTTAAAGTCAAATGATGCAAAAGTATGTAAATAGTTATATCCGGATTTCATTTGTAAGCCATTCGTTTTCTTTACATCATTTGATAATAGTTTCCCAATATCGTGTAACTCGGCAATAAAATCTTTATTATCCATAGCTTTCTCCGATTAATAATGGTTTATAGTACTTCCCATTTATATTTTCCAAGCCCCATAGTACAGCCTTTTCCGATATGAACTATACTGCCTAATTCTATGTATGGAAGAAATCTTGGTAGATTACCCTTAAATGTGATTTTACCAGTTACTCCTCCCATTTTCATCTTAGTTTTGCTCTTGTTTGAATACCTTTGCCAATCCCGCCAGTTTAAATCGGCTTTTTTTATGGTTATGTTCCTTGAATCCTCGATAATGCCTTTATAATCGATATCCCATGTACTGTCACAGTATATGGCTGCGAGCGCCGACGCCCGTCTTAAAACATTTCTTATGAAAACCTCAAAATTCAGGCTATCGTTCAACTTTCCCTGTTGTTTAAATCTGAAGGGGGTTAAAAAAGATATCTCAATTTCTTTTGTTTGAGGAAAAATTGACTCATCATCCTGCCAAGCAATAATATTTATCTTTGAATTATCGAATTTTCCTTTTTCATAAATGGCGCTTTTGCCGTAAGAGTCAACGACTCTTTCAAGCTTAAATATTTTCCTGTTTGCCCCCAGCCCTTTTTGCGCTGCATTTTCTACAGCTAAAATGAAATAAGGTGCGAATTCTATACTGCTTCCAATAAGTAAAACATTAAAAGTCAGTTCGTCACCATGTATATAGCTTTTTCTTTCATCAAGCGGAGGCTCTATTATAAATGAGTTCGGTTTGGTTTCTATACCTTTTATCCAGCTTTCGTTGTCTTCAGATAAGCTGGTAAACAGGTGGGTGAAATGACATTCAGCTTTTTTTCTGCATTCCAAGCAATCAGTTGCTCTGCTTTCGGTGCAGCATATATGCCTCAATCCATTCCCAATTGTGCCTCTAATGGTAGAGCCGAGATATGAAGGCAGAATTGCATCTTCTTCACACTTAAGCTCAAATGTTAATTTTGTATAATTTATTCTATTACCCATGACCTGTCCTTTACATCAAAGCCTGCATTATAAAATAATATTATATAAATCTTGCAATCTTTATTTTTGAAGTATTACCAGTTATTATTCTATATCACAAATATACCTTTGTCTACATTTTATGACAAGTACCTTGCCTGTTTTTGTATCTTTATTCCATTCAAATATTTATTATCTGGATAAATTTTGTCGTTGTAATTTATATTCCAGGGGTTAAGCTTTTACAATACCTTATATGTCAGGTCATAACTTTAATAAAACAGATTCGTGCAGAATTAGAAAAGTTTCAATACCTTATATGTCAGGTCATAACGCGAACCAACACCGGAACGCTGGAAGAATAAATTGTTTCAATACCTTATATGTCAGGTCATAACGTATATAGCAGAGAAAGTGAGCAGTATCCTGGGCAGTTTCAATACCTTATATGTCAGGTCATAACCTCGGTTGGTGGGATGCAGAAGACGGTAAAGGATATGTTTCAATACCTTATATGTCAGGTCATAACTAACACCAATACTGGCTCTCAAAAATCACTATTACTCGAAAGCCTAATCGTTATAAGCTTTTAATGTTTTTTTTCAACTGATTGTATAACATTCCTACTTCAGCATAGAACACCCTGAAATATTTGTTTTCAATGTCCACAAGCACTTTCGCTAAAAAACGGTTGGAAAACTTCTATTTCAAAACTACTTATATTGTTTGCCGTTTTATAATTCAAAAGATACTTCTACCTTGACTGCTACTTTACTCTTTACACCAATAAACCTTATTTTCTATTGCCGGTTTTAGAAAGTGGCAATTTTCTATGCTTCTCTTTGTATTGCTCCAGATATCTACCATTTTGTTGACTTGACCAAATTGGTTTGGTATGATCTTGTCACTATTTTGGCAAGCTTTGCCGACCAATACTAATGACCATGCTCATTAACTTTTTATTTTTAAATGGTGATATTGGAGATTTTGACATATCATTTGACATAGTTAACAACCCAAAACCATTCATTTAAATATGTATCCTGAAATATTTTATAATATCTTTTATTTATATACAATATTAGTTAAAACAAATAAATTTTCGTCAACACATTTTTACACATTACTTATGTTGCCGCCCCAGTGTTACAGCTATATAAAAAAGACCTCCACTTTTGGAAGCCTTCACACATTTTCGGGTAACAAAGTTCCGCTTGACTCATTTACAGGCTTTATTACGGTTCCGGGCTGCTGGACTTTGAGACCTTTATATCGTCTTTGATACTCTTTATGAATTTGTCACGTTTCTCCATAGTTGCTGAGTTGGGGGAAGCAGCATTTTTCTTAAATTCTTCAGAAGTAGATTTTGTTAGGACTATTCCATTCTTTTTTATAATTAATTAAAGCCATAATTCTCACCTTCTCCTCCTCATAAAGCCTTCTTTCCCTGCCGGCGGAACTGATTTCACAGCTTATATTGATATTTGTTACCAAGTTTTATATAATTTAATATAAATTATTATCCGCAAGCGGTCTTGCGGAGGTTTTGAGTATTTTATCCTCCTCTTCACGAAAGATAACCCTCTTTTCGAGGAAGAAAGGAGGTGTGTTGATGAATATACTTGTTGGCGGTATCATTGTTTTATTGATTATCCTTTTTGTTTATATATTTACTCATAAGAGTGATATTTACGCAAATAAGATAAAGATTAATGTTTTTAAATTAGTCAATATTGAAATTGACAACAAAGTAAAACGCTTTGGAAAGACCGCGAATCCACCAAAGCGCTTAAAATAGTCAATATCCAATTTGAAAAAATACTCCAAAAGTTGGTATGTTTCAGCATATCGACTTTTGCTTATATATATTATATCACGTCAGCTTTAATTTTAAAAGTAAACATCCTTATATTTTAAATTTTTCTAATATATGATGCTGAAGAAGTTGGGGGGTAGTAGTTGTAAGCAGGCTCTGGAGAAAATAAAGATGAGGGGTATATCGGGGTAAGAGATCCTCTGGGGATGTTTTCTGTGCCCCAAAGAAGATATCAGCGGACTTATATATATGTTCTTATTGTCACGAGATATGAAAAATCCAGACTTCAAATAACTTATTTATATGACCAGTTATATAAGGGGCTAAAAAAATGAGACCCACCAAAAACTATCGTTTTTGGTGGGTCTAGTATCTCATTTATTACTTCTACAGATATTTTTGTACAATTCCGATCTTTGCTGTCTCCGTACCAGAAAGTAAAGAATTCCACTTCTTTTCACTTATAAAACTACTTCAATTAATACATTAATACATTTAATACATTACCGGAAAGGAGTCTCTTATGCCATTTATATATTGATTTATTATATCTGAATCAGTAGAATCTATTGTAGTTTGGACTGAACTCACGTCCGCAGCTATACGCTGTGAAAAGTCTGTTATGTTATTTCCATTGTTTACTATAATATTTACGTCTTCTTTTGTTATAGCTCCATCTCCATTTACATCTCCATAGGTAACTATTTTAACACTGCCAACAGGGAATTCTGTGATATTCCCATTAACATATTTCAACATATAAAGGTTATCAATGGCATCTACTACTCCATCTCCATTTACATCAGATGCTAACTTCTGGGAATCTGAGAAATCAGTAATTTTTTCAAGTAAATAGTCATTCAGAATACTAAAGTCTTCATAAGTAACTGTTCCATTACCATTAATATCTCCATAAAGAATAGCTATAGTATTAATTTGCCTTGACGCCGGTCCAGTATTATTGGAATTTTTTGCCCTTACCTTATAATAATGCTTATTAAGGTTGCTGCATGTATAGCTTGTATTTGATCCTACACTAAAGAATGAGCCATTATCTATACTAATTTCATATTCAGTTGCACATTTAACAGGATCCCATGAGATTTTTGTATTGCTACCGTCAATAGTGGCCTTTACATTAGGAACTACAAGGTATTCTATTGTAACGGACATTGAATCGGAGCTTGGACTATTTATTGTAATAGATATTGAACTATCATTTCCTTCAAAAGTTTTACTGCTTCCAGGTGATGTATTTAGCCCAAGGAATGTTTTACTTCCAGGACCATCATTATGAAACAAATAATTATAATACATGAAATCATCATACATTATACTTTCGGCTTGTTCCAGTCTGAATTTATTGGGGATTCCATTATAACTAAGTATATGCCATATAGCTATTCCTCCACTGATAAAGACGTCACTTAGAGTTGAATCAAACCCTTTAAACTGCCTGTTTTCTATAAGAAAATACTCTTTAGAATTTGGAACATTTACCTTTAAAACATTATATTTATTTGGATCGTTTAAATCTAAAGAGTTAACAGTATATGTGCCAGGAGTATTTACAACAGTTGGTTCTACAAATCCCATCTCAATTTTATGCCAAGGATCCAAGTGTTGAGGAATTATACGAGAATTACACATAAGACTCAGGTTAGATGTACAGTTTCCTGGTATTTTGTATATGTCTTTTGCACTTCTATCATGAGCCATTTCATGACATATTGTACCTAAACTTTCATTTGCATTTACAAATGAAACATGAGCTTTATCAAAACTCATATTATCAAGTTTTGGAGCAGTTGTAGAGTTAAATATAGTGTTAAATGCTCGTGTTTTTGGGGCGTTATATTGGCCAGTTGCCAGTACAAATATAATATGTAGTTCCTCAGGAGTATTAATATGCCCATAACCCTTACTATCAGGCAAATCTTTTTCTACACTTGAAAAATCAATATATGGATCTACTAAAGAATCTTTGAGAATACTGTTGGAAATCATATCTTCAGCATCACTAGTTAAAACCCCTACACTTTCACCAGAAGTTACATATTGATTTGGGTGGGCATAAGGAACTCTCGCTCTGACTATCCCATCATTATATGTTCCGTTTGTTTCTTCCACTGGTATCAGATCAACTTTATGACCAGACACTTCCTTATAGTAGTTTTTTGCTGTATTACCGTTTGATCCAAATATAAGATTGTTGTAATACTCATCACTATACAAAATATCTCCGCTATAATCACAAGGACTAGGATATTTAGAAAGTGATTCAGTATTTTCGGTGAATTCAATAAGAACAACAAGTACTTTCTCCTGACGTGGAGTCATGGTTGTACCAAAAGAATTGGAA
>JAEZNF010000041.1 GCA_023441845.1 Bacillota bacterium
CCTTACCTTAAGATGCTTCGGTTCAAGCCGTTCAAGGAATTGCTACAGTCTTACCCGAATTATGTTATGAAGCTATCCGGGCAGTTGGAAAAATTAATCACGCCTTTTGTAATTGAAGGTGGAGATTTTAGGGTTGATTCCGATATATACTATGGATTTATCAGGTCTCTGACTCATATTTTCAGAAATATTATAGATCACGGTATTGAACCGGTTGAAGAACGCCTGTTAAAAGGCAAAGATGAATATGGCAACATAAGCTGCTCCGTCACCGCATCGGAAGGTAAAATTCAAATTGTTATCACGGATGACGGTCTAGGTATTGCTTCCGACCTTATACTGGAAAAAGCCCTTTCAAGCGGTTTTATTGATAAGGAATCGGCATCAGCGCTTACAGAACATGAAATCATCAATCTTATTTTTAAAAAAGGGTTTAGTACAAGAAATGTAGCAAATGAAATATCCGGCAGGGGTATCGGCCTGTATTCTGTAAAGAGCGAAGTTGACAAGCTCGGCGGTTCAATTGAAGTAAATTCGATTAAGAATGAAGGTACGGAATTTAATATTCTGCTTCCGTATGAAGATTTAACTAAGATTAGTATTCCATCCGTATTAAGGTATATAGAACCGGTGGTCATTACTACTAAAACGCTTTTTAACGAGCAAACCGGTTTGATTCTGGAAGATGCAAGTCAAAACTGCTGTGGAAAAACAGAATGCGTTGTGCTTAAAGATATAACCGCTTTTATTGATATAACAGGTGTACTTGATGGAACTTTTATATTAAGCTCGGACGAAAGCCTTCTTCAAAAGATTATTCAAAGCTTTATTGTCTGCAGTGCCGAAATGTACACCCTAGAGGAGGATGAAAGTGCCTTTATTCCAGAGGATATTCTTGCAGAATTTTTCAATACCGTTATGGGCAACTCACTAAAAGCTTTTACAGACTCAGAGGACCTCATAACAATTGATACCCCGGTAACGATAAGTTCAAGTAAAAATGCATTACTTAAATATCCCGGCTGCGGAATATGGACTAATTGTATGAAATGCTCTGAAGGTACTTTAAGTATAACTTTTATGACCTCAATGAACACATTTGAACAGTAATCACTTTAAAATTTTATATAGTATTTTAAAAAGCGAGGTACCAATATGGCAAATATTTTAGTTGTAGACGATTCCACTATGGCCAGAAGAAATTTGGCAGTTATTTTAAAACAAGCCGGACATAATATTGTTGCCGAATCAGCTAACGGCATGCAGGCCTACAGTTCGTACGAAAAGCATCATCCCGATCTAGTAACAATGGATATCACCATGCCTGTTATGAACGGGATTGATTCAACAAAAAAAATCCTGCAAACATATCCCAATGCATTAATAATTATAGTAAGCGCCTTAAATCAAAGGGCTTCCATATTTGAGGCCATACAAAGCGGGGCGAAGCATTATATTTTAAAGCCCTTCACATACGAAAAGGTTGTTGATGTCATAAATCAAGTACTCGGTGTATGAGACCAGAAAAAAAGACAGCTTATCCCCTTACTATAACCGAGTACTTATTGACCATTTTTACAGGATTATAGGACAGTTTTGCTTTCCTAAGCCCCTCTATTCCTATATCCTGTTCCCTGTTTATATAAACGGTATCCTTCCACTCATTTTCGCAGAACTGCTGGTTTATAACGGTGTACAATCCGTTTATTTTACTGCTTGCTTTTTCAATATGTATTACTGCGGTGTCTTTGTTCAACATTTCACCTATCGTATATGCTTCAAACCTGCCGTTTACTTTTATCAAAGCCCCCTTACAGCCTAAATATGCGAAATTACAAAGCAACTCTGTGTTTGCCTTTTTTTCGCAGTACAATTCCTTATGCGTGGCACAATCCCTATCCTCGCACCATTCATGAGTAATCCTTAAGCATTCCTCGATGTGGCTCTCATCCATGGTAATATACTCGTACTCATACTGCTTTTTGAACTTATTTATATGGTTTCTTTTCCCGTCAAATTTTTTACCTTTTAATTCTATAAGCTCATTCGTTAAATAGATATAATCACTGCTATCCCTGTCAATAACAGCTTCCTTTTCCGCCCCGCCAGGTACTGAAAAATGAGCCATTCCGCTTTCGGGAACCCTTTTAAAAACCAGCTCCCAGCCCCTTAGGTTGAAGTATTTTATTAATTTATCTATAACCTCATTAAGCATACCGTTTAAGATGTCCCCTACGGGCATAAAAGCAAAAGGCTGATCATACTCAGGAACAGCTATAACACACAAAAACCCGCAAATTTCAGCATATCTGAATTTATATGAATTCCTCCACATGAAAAGGTTTGTAAATGTCATCTCTGATATTTCCGGATCATATAAATTCAGATATTTGTCAAAATAAGGCTTATCTTCTAATCTTATCTCTGAAAAATCCGTCATATCAGTCTCCAAACCCTACACCAACACTTTTTGCTATTCTTACAAGTTCCCCGTCGGGCTGAACCGTCTTTAATTTGCCTACGGCTTCCTCGAGCGAAACAGAAGTAATGGTATTACCTTGCAAAGCAACCATTTCTCCGAATTTCTCCTGATTTATAAGCTCAACAGCAGCAACTCCATACCTTGTTGACAGAATCCTGTCAAACGGAACAGGCCTTCCGCCTCTTTGCAGATGTCCCAATACAGTTACCCTTGTCTCTATACCGGTTGCCTTTTCAATCTCATCGGCTATTTTGTTACCTATTCCTCCAAGTCTTATTGGGTCAGGGCTATCTTTTACAACCTTACTTACTACAACTTCGCCGGTCTTGGATTTTGCCCCTTCGGCAACAACAACAATACTGAAATGTTTCCCTGCCTCTTTTCTATCATTAAGCTTTTTAATAACGCTTTCAATATCATAAGGGATTTCTGGAATCAATATGACATCGGCACCCCCGGCAATACCCGATTCTAAGGCTATCCATCCTGCATACCTGCCCATTACTTCGAGAATCATAACTCTATGATGTGATTCCGCGGTGGAATG
>JAEZNF010000067.1 GCA_023441845.1 Bacillota bacterium
GGTAATGTACCTATAAGAGGACCGGTAGGACTATTCAATCTTAATTCAATATTGGCAGTACCGGCGTTTGCAACAAGAGCCTTAAATGAGGTTGCTCCATCTTCAAAGTTTATATTTTTAAATTCAAGGTAGTCACCGCTGCCGATATAACCTATACCGCTTCCGTCATCTACCGTAGAAATCTTTTGAATGGTTGATGAATTTAGATTGTTATAGCTCTCCGCCTCCAGTTTTGCATACGCACTTCTTGGCACCAGAGTAGCAGAAGGAGTGGGCGTCGGAAGAGCTTCATCGGGATCCCTTAAAATATAAACGGTTCCGAATATACCTCCAACAAAACTTGCTCCCCTGTTTGCAAATTTAACGGTTACCTTTGATTTCCCATTTAGCCATTCTGAAGGAATAAGATACTTAACTTCATAGAAACCGGTGGGATTTTGGGACCGAACCGTTTCCTCCTTCAGTAACTGCCCGTCTATATAGATGTTAAAGGTTCTGCCGGAGTCTCCGCTGTAATATTTGGCAACAAGATAATTTTTTATTGAGGGTATAACGGCCATATCATAGCTGAACCATCCTGCTCCTGTAACTGAGCTTGCCACACCGTTTGATGAATTTACATTTGCGTGACGGTACATAAGACCGTTGAAGCTTCCGCCTGTCGAATTACCCTGCAGATTGTGCAATAGCTCGTACTGATCGTTTGTAACCGGTACTGAATCTATTGTTAGTGCTTCCCTTTCCTCTGCCTCTTTTTTCGCTTTAAGATATGCTTCCAATGCTGCAGCATCCATTTTCATAAGCGTGAAATAAATACCGTACCTGTCCTTATATCTTTGATAATGAGGCGTGAATTTTAAATTATTGTCCTCATCGGTATTTCTTAAAGTAAATTCAACCTTGCCGGGGGTCTGAACCAGATTGTTTTTAATATTGCTGATCCAGGCATTGACACTATCGGTACCAACACTTATGTAATCCTTTATTGTAACATTCTTTGTTGCCTTCAATACATTTACTCCATGGGAAGCTGTGGTCATGGATGCTGTTCCAAGTCCTGCACTTAAAACACAGGGACCATATGTAAATGCAACACATTCCTGTTTATCGGCAAGTCTTGACACCTGCACTTCCATAGGTAAATTCAGTTCAATCTTGTCTCCGGCCTGCCATACTCTGTTGACACTGATGTAACCGTTAACCTTCGAAGCATTTACAGCAGCACCATTGACTTTAACTGTAATATTCTCGCCTGCTGCAATCCATGCCGGGGATCTGAATTTTATATTTACTGAAGATGAAGGCGCTGAGTTAATGGTAAAGTTTACCTTGCTTGAAGCGGGCACATCGGCTGTCTGGGTCAATGAAAGCCCTTTTTCACTCCAGTTCAGCGTTGAACTTAAATACATATTAACATACAAATCCGTGCTGTTATGGAAATACAGGCTGTCATTGAGTTTTGTAAAGTTTTCCATACCGGTTCCGGTACAGCACCAGAAATGATTTGTTTCCGACCCGAAAACCTTGAAGTATCCTGTAGCCATGGGCTGGAAGTACATTGTCATTCCTGTTTCGGGATTTTGTGACGACATAATTGCATTTATATACGTTTTTTCATAGTAATCGGCATACTTAACGTCCCCGGTAACTTTGAACAGTTCTCTTGAAAGCTTAAGCATGTTATATGTATTACACGTTTCATTGTTGACATTGGTGGCAGTGCCGTACAGAATTCCGGCCTGACGGAAAAGCTCATTTTCGCTGTTTCCACCTGTTACATAGGTGTGGTCTCTCAAAACAATTGTAAAGAATTGCTGCGCGGCAGTCAAATAAGAGCTTTCGGAACTTCCCAGTGTACGGTAGCGGTTTAAAGCTCCGATAAACTTCGGAATTGTAGTGTTGGCATGTCTGCCCGGCAAGTTGTTGGTTCCGGCTGCAATGGTATTGAATAAATCGGTTTCATCAAATAAGTGGGCTGCCGTTAGATGATTGTTGTTGTTTGTGAGTTTGTACAATTCATAAAGACAGTCATTCATTCCACCGTATTCTACTCCCAATACTCTTGAACGTGTTGCAGCATCCCATTTTGATGCTCTGTTGTAAACCCAGTCTCCAAGCTTTTTAGCTATGCTTAATGCTTTTGTATTGCCTTCACAATTATACACATCTATAAGACCCGTTAAAATCTTGTGCATGGTATACCACGGTACCCAACTCGAACCTGATGCCATACCTTCAATAACATCAAAATGCGTTTGGGCGGTTGCAAACAAATACCCATTGCCGGATTTATTCTGGCAGGCTTCCAGTTCATCAATGATATAATCGGTTTTGTTTTTTAATTCAGTATTTAATGCGGTATCACCTTTGGTGTTTTTGTATGCCTTTGCAATGGCCGACAGGTAGTGTCCCAATGTGTGCCCCTGAATCATGGAAGACTCCCAGCTGCCATACTTGTCTGCTTTTTTCGGCAATCCGGCTACCTCTCTGAAGCCGGCTACCAGACGGTCTGAATCAAGCTTTCTTAAGTAGGTTACTTCCTTGTTGAAGGCGTTTGCATAATACGGATCGGTTATATTAACCTGTTCCATATCAAATTCCTGCAGTTGTTCCACACTGCCTGCACCTGAAACTTCGGCAGGCAACGGCACTGTGAAAGTTAGTGACAGTAATGTCGAAGAAATCAATAATGCACTTATTGTCTTTTTCACACTCTTAATCATAATTCCCCTCCTTGTTAATGTAAATTTGAAGTGCTCCATTATTTATCATTTTAATTGTGTCCGAAATGGAACTATTTCTATTGTCAAACTTTCTCGATGGAGCTCTAAGTCTAAATATCACATTATTCCCCTCTTATAATATAAACATTCGACAGTTTTATTTTTTTGAGTACCGCTTTTTTATAGACACCAAATAAAAGATTTTTTAGATTTGTAATGGAATTTTTTTAACTAACTTGTAACTATTACCGTATTGTGTCGTGATATAATATGTATTATTTTGAAAAACACGCAGGTTGCTATAAAGGTATAAGAGAGTTAGGAACTGACCTTGTGACTTTAAAATTAGGGAGGAATGCAAGTGGCTAAAAGTAAAATAATAGGTGTAATTTTCGTTTTAATATTAATTTCAGGGTGTTCTTCGGCATCTAATGAGTATATTAAAGACAAAACAAATAGCGAAGTTAAAACCGAAAACTTGAGTACAATAAAAGTAGGGGGATCAAAAGTAGAAAAAGAAATATTATTTAGAACTACAAATATTAAGGATCAAGGAATTGAAGGTGTAACATTGATGATATTGGGATATGATGGTAATGTTATTGACACAATAATAACCGATAAAAGAGGAGAAATCAGAAAGGTAATAAAAGTTGATCGCGATAAGAGATACCCGAATACTGAAAATGAAGGGTATTCATCAAGGGGGACAGTCACTGTTATAGCTTTTAAAGATGGATATAAGGAAACTGTATTATTTGAAGCAGCTATAAGTGATGGAACCACAGTACAAAATATAGTTATGGAACCTCTGATAAACGGTCAAAGAAATGAACCAAGGGTGTCATTAGGATATAACCATCATCTTGAAATTTTGTCTTTGGTTGATAAGTATGCTAAAATTATTGGCAAGGAAGCTCATTATTAACTAACAGCTTTGAGTATTACATTAAAAGAGAGGTATAATGGGTTGCAAAAGAAATTATTCGATAGGAGGGACTTTTATGCGGTTTAATACAAAAATACTGATAATAGTGTTTGGGTTTATTCTTATTTTGAGTGGATGCACAAACCAAGATAATGAGTCTAAAAGTGCATCTAAAGAAAGTGGTGAGAGTTTTAATTTTATTTTGAGATATGGAATCCAGGAAAAAAATATATTAAATACTTATGATGGAACTTTTACAAAAGATTTAGTCACTGCAGGTGCTATAACAACAAAACTTGAATTATCAGAAGAAGAAAAAAAGAGTATTCTTGATGAAATGATAAAAATAGATATTTTTAGTTACTCAAATGATTTTAAAGAATATATATGTATTACGCCTTGTTCAGGATATAGTTTAGAGATTAATTTCAACGGAAAAAAGAAAACGCTAAATTGGAGTGGTAATAATATTCCGTTAAAGGGAATTGACCCCGATGAAAAGGATGCAGAAAAGGCAGTTAAATATATAGAGAATAATGAAACAAAACCAATTTTAGACTTAGTAAGATTAGAACGAAGAATTGAACGAATTATTGAGAATAAATCTGAATACAAGCTATTACCGGAACCACGTGGTGGTTACTTGTAGAAAAACAAGGACAGCATCCGTGCAGCTCTTGCATCCTTGTTACGGATTTAGCCCGGGTAAGGTTATGAAGGCTTTAATTAATATTTATTTTTGCCAATACCGAAAATTAAGACTTGCTGTAAAATATAGCCTACAAATCTAAAATGATACGATATTCTATATATAGGCAAATTGTTTTACTACTTTGTAAACTTTTAAGTTAAGCAATGACCTTACATATAAGTATTAAGTATTTAATAAATATCAGTGAATCAATATACTAGCCCGAAATGCAGTGAACAAGATTAACGCAGGTACTATAATCATCAGATTCGTAAAGACGGCAGAGTAGCTTGAAAAGTACAATTGAATCATAAATTAAAAAAGGAAATCACTGGTCTTGATTGTATGAAAAGATCTTATGAATTTTCCTTTTTTTACGCTAAACTAGGGGCCATGCATAATTGTAATCTATATTCCAATACTCAAGATAGCCTTTGCTACATCTGTAGGCATGCTGAACCTTTGGCTCAGGTAGCGGAGTGAAGCAGCCAGCTCACCGTCCGGCCCGCCGTATTGAGTTATTATATACTTTGCCATTCTTGGATTGCAGCTATTTATTTTAACAGGGTACTGCAGCTTTTTATCATAAATCCACATTTCAAATCCTCCTTTTATACATTACTTTTCCCACGGCCAGGGACTTTCTATCCATCTCCAGGTGTTGCTGCCGACACTTGACTGTAAAGTAAGTGGGCCAAACATTTGTTCATACCTGTACCTCATCATTTTTGCATGGTGAACGGCATTGTTATAAATTGAAAGAGCCCTTTGGTCCGTTGGATGAGTATCCAGGTACAAAGCCAGATCGTATACCGTAAAGTCGGCAGCCATGACCTCTTTTAAAATTCTTTCACGATTCATATCCATAAAATCACCTCCATTATGCATCAACTGTATATTCCGGATCAGCACCATAGGGACAGTCCAGTTCGGGGAAGATGGTTCCTTTTTTCAAGCCTTCCATCGGCGGGTATATGGATTTTAGATATTGGAACGGTACATATGCGTGAGCTAGCTTTGGCATTTGTTCGGAAACCGGGTAGTAATGCTGCATGTCGGTATTATTATATGAGTTGTTCGGTTTCATTTCATTCCCTCCAGAATATATTTGTATATTTACATAATATTCCCGTTGATATAAAAATGTTCGTAATTAGTATTGTGTAACTGTCAGCGGAAGATGCCCAATTAAATATTGTTGCCATAATTGCAGTTTATGGAAGAATAATGGTATAATTACGTAATAATACTTATAGGAGAAAAGCATGATTAAGCGGTTGGTTACGGTATTGGTAGTGCTATCGATTCTGCTGATTGAAAATACCGGTACATATTGCCCGAATGATAAAGAAGATTACAGCTACAGGAAAAATGCCCAAACTGTGCTTTCGATTGAGGAAGATGTAGCAGACAAACAGAAGAAAACCCTGGCATACACACCAGCGTCATCTGGTGCAACGATTAATAAGGAGATAGAATCAACCGGTTTACCGGAGAGAACGCCGGCAGGCATATTGGCGCCACCTGATGCAACGATTTATAAGAAGGAGATACAACCAACCGGTTCATCCGAGAGAACGCCTGCAATATCACCTGGAATAAAGCCTAATGCCGCACCGACATCAAATCCGACTGCTGCAGCTGCCGTTATAAAAGGCCTTGTAGAACTTCTGAAGCTGGATTCGTCATTTGTTATTGACTTGAAATATGCATCAACAGACAACTTTACCGGGAAAAAAATATATACGCAGTCAAAATGCATATTAAATAAAAATACGGCAGCAAAGCTTATTAAAGCCAACGACGAATTTAAAAAGCTGGGCTATAAAATTAAAATTTATGATGCCTACAGGCCTCATTCTGCACAAAAAGTGCTGTGGGATGCTGCATCCGACAAGTCATTTGTAGCTGATCCTAAGAAAGGCTCGGTGCATAACAGAGGAGCTGCGGTGGATATTACACTGGTCGATAAAAGCGGTACAGAGCTTACGATGCCTTCAAAGTATGATGAGTTTACCAAAAGGGCATGTTTGGATTACAAGGATTGTCCGGAGGACCTGATTAAAAACCGTGAACTCCTTGGTAAAACCATGGTTAAATATGGATTTAAAAGGATCAGTAACGAATGGTGGCATTTTGACGATACCGATGCGAAAAAATACCCTATACAGGACATTCCGTTTGAGAGTTTTTAATAAAATTTTACAATAACACAATCAAGTTTTATTAAACTATGGTATAATGAAATAAGAAGAATTTTTTTCAATTTCTTTTCGGTTTTCAAACACAATTCAATAAAGAATGGGGCGATCAATATTGAAAAAAACCTTTGTTCTTGACACTAACGTATTGCTTCAAACACCATATGCACTTTATTCTTTTGGAGACAATTCCATCGTAATTCCCGAGGTTGTACTGGAAGAACTTGACAAATTTAAAAAGGACAATACCGAACTGGGAGCTAATGCAAGACAAACTGCAAGATTAATCGATTCGCTGAGAACAAAAGGAAATTTAAGTGAAGGTATATCATTGGAAAATGGCGGAACACTTAGGGTTGAAATGAATTTCAGCAATGTCATTCTTCCTGACGGCTGGGAAGAAGCAAATAATGACAACAGGATTCTTAAGGTATGCAAAGGGCTTTTGGAGCAAGGTGAAAATGTTTTCCTTGTGACAAAAGATATTTTTGAAAGAATTAAAGCGGATGTTATAGGCGTTATAGCGCAGGATTTCTTTGCAGAGCAGGTTCCTGCCTATGATGAACAGTACAAGGGACGGCTTGATGTTTATACTACCGAAGAAAAGCTTAATGATTTTTATAAAAAAGGCAGACTTAATATTGATGATTTGTTTATCTATTCGAATGACTACAGCCATACTGAGACTCCCGAACATGTAACCAATCAGTTCTTTATAATTCACTCAAACAGCAATGAAAAGCAAACTGCACTTGGGCGTTTTGACGGGAAGGAAGTGGTATCCTTAAACTTCCTTCAGGAGAGGCCTTTCGGAGTAACCCCCAGGAATGCGGGTCAGAAGTTTATGCAGGAAGCTCTTTTGATGGATGCGGACAAAGCTCCTCTTGTCATAATAAAGGGGCCTGCCGGCACAGCAAAGACCTTCTATTCACTTGCAGCAGGGTTGCACAAAATCATGATAGAACAAAGCAAGCTATATAGAAAGATACTGGTGTGCCGCCCCAATGTGAAACTGGATGAAGACATAGGCTTCCTGCCCGGAACCGAACAGGAGAAGATTGCTCCGTTTTTAAGACCTATTGTCGATAACCTTGAGGTCCTTATAGACAATGACGAGAACGAGCGTTACAGGAGCGAGAAGGAACTGGCAGACAAGGTCGATGAGCTTTTTGACCGCAAAATTATAAATACCGAGGCCATTGCTTTTATAAGAGGACGGTCCATTGTAAAGCAGTGGGTTATAATAGATGAAGCGCAGAACCTCACTCCGAAGCAGGTCAAGGGAATAATTACCCGTGCGGGAGCAGGTACAAAAATTATTCTGCTTGGAGACCCCGAACAGATCGACCATCCCTTCCTTGATATAAGAACAAACGGATTATGCTACGCTTCCGAGAAGATGAAGGGGAGCACGCTCTGTTACCAGGTGACATTGACGGATGAAGAATGTGAACGTTCGGAACTGGCTTATGAAGGAGCCAAGAGAATGTAGTAAAAATCCTTAACTTTCACATTGCACAAAGGCGCACAGGCAAATTTTCATCAACATCTTAAGCGAGCCGCCATGAATGCCAGCGAATCGGTAAATTTTCGGGTATAAAAAAACAGGATGTTTTTTAAGCATCTTGCTACAGGAGGTTGCATAGATGCGGCCCCGAAAATCCACCGATGTGCCGATGCATTCATTGGCGAGCTTATTTCTGTGATGAAAATTTCGCCTGTGCGTATTTCGGTCTGTTAAGCTTCCACCCTCAAAAAGCGTTCCATAATTAACTTATAACTTACCTAAAACTCCATTGAAAATATCAGCAATAAT
>JAEZNF010000194.1 GCA_023441845.1 Bacillota bacterium
ATAAGGCCGATGACGGTTATCCATTACCAATAATGGGGAACTGGCTTGGGCTTGAGCCTTTTTCAAGCGGTATTGACGCTGTTTTCATGCTGCCGCAAAGCAATACGGCATATTTTTTCAAGGGAAACCTTTATATTCGATATGATATTGCTGCCGACAGAGCCTATGATGGTTATCCAAGGCAGATAACGGGGGACTGGAAAGGACTTGAAGCCTTCGGAAGCGTTGATGCAGCATTCCCGAAGGTTGATGGTCAAGGAAATATCAAGATATATTTCTTTAAGGGAGACCAGTATTTGAGATACCAATATGTAAAATATTATAATTCGGACTGCATTGACTGGGACACGATGTATAACTTCGTAAGGAAGTATTCATTGTCTTCGGACAGTGTTGACACAGGATATCCTCAGCCCATTAGCGGCAATTGGCATATAATAAAACCTGTTTAAATTACGGTGCGTTCATTCCGGTTTTAGCCTGTAGTGAACGCATCGATGAGAGCCGGGTATATAATGACTTAGAATTCCAGTAATTCCCCGTCTGGAGGTATATATACCCTCTTATCTATATTGTTTTCTATGGTAAAATCGCGGAGAGCTCTTCCCGAAAGCCTGCAGTCTTACAGGCATTATGTGAGATTTAATGGCAGTTAATACGGAAGGTACCATAACAATTAAAACCTATATTGACAAATCATCATCGTCATCATCAAATGTATAATTACCTTTGCCGGTGTTTCTGGCATATAAACAATAGTCGACTTTTTTAATTACCAGAAAGAACAATATCAGGATTGCAGATAAACCTATCAGTGACAAAACGTGTTCCAAAGTAACCATCTCTTTCATACTTTTTATTAATGTTTTGAGCTAAAAGCTCTATATAGATAAACAACTATATAACTGAATTTATTTATTGCTCAAAAAGCGCTAAGGCATCGCTATTTTTCGCACTGGCTATTTCAAGGTTTAAAGTTGTTTATCTATATTATTAATTCCGCTTTTTACGAATTGTATACTTCAACTACCATGGTCTCTCGTTTTCAGGGTTATACTTTTTTGAACGCAGAGCTACGTTATCGTCCTTCATTTGTAAAGGCATTGTTGATACCACTATATGCTTATGCTTCATCAGCTCACGTTCTATAAAAAGTCTTGTTTGGTTATGAAGCAGCTGGTGCCACCATTTATGCACTGCAAACTGCGGGAGTATGACAGTAATCATATCGCCTTCCTGGTAATCGTACTCCTCTGACCTGATATATTTCAGCAAAGGCTCAACTACCTTTCTGAAAGGTGAATATTTTACTATTAGAGGGATATCGGTCTTGAGCTTTAGATAATTATTCCGGATCTTTTCCTCGCTTTCTTCATCTACAGCAATGACAAAAGCCGTTACACTGTCCGATATCGTTCTGGCATATCTCAAGGCACGAATACTTGTTTTATTTATACTCTCAATGGGAACAATAACCCTGTTTCTATACTGGTTCTTTGTGATATCGATGGCATTATATTCTTCCTCCCTTATTCGCAGCTGCTTTGAAATGGCAAAGTAGTGCTTTTTTACCTTAAGCATCAGAATCATAAGGATGGGAACAAGAAAAACAACTAAAAATGCGCCCTCGAAGAACTTTGTTACGGCAATTATTATTACAACAACAGCTGTAACAAAAGCACCAAGACCGTTTATAAAGGCTTTGAATACCCAGTTCTTACCTTTGATGCGCCGCCATCTTAAAAGCATTCCTGTTTGCGAAAGAGTAAAGGAAATGAAAACACCTATTGCATAGAGCCCTATCAAACGGGACACATTGGCTTTGAACATTACAATCAGCATTATAGACAGCGCTGACAATATTATGATTCCATTTGAATAGCTTAGCCTGTCTCCCCTCATTTTCAACTGACGGGGTACGAACCCATCATTTGCCATTACCGAGATAAGCATTGGAAAGCCTGAAAAAGCGGTATTAGCGGCAAGAACAAGAATGACCACCAGTGAACCGGTTATCAGATAAAACATAGAGGCATTAAATATACCTGACCGGCCGAAGATTTTGTCGGCCATTTCTATTAATACAGCCTGCTGTCCGTCACCTGGGGTAGCCTGGTAAATATTTACCAGTACTGAAGTTCCTCCAAAAAGAACAAGAATGATGAATGCCAATAATAGCAGTACAGTTTTAGCGTGTTTTGCAGAAGGCTCTTTGAAGTTTGGTACTGCATTACTTACAGCTTCTATTCCCGTTAATGCGGAGCAGCCATTTGAGAATGCACGCAGCACAAGCATAAGGGAGACCGTTCCTGCTCCAAAGTAACCTGCATACGGTGCAACGGTTTTAGGTATGTGTGCACCGGAAAAATACTTATAAAATCCGATAACCAGCAATGCTAACATTGACAGAACAAAAACGTAGGCAGGAAGTCCGAACATCTTTGAGGATTCCCTTATTCCCCTGAGATTACCAATCATAATAAGAAGGACAAAAAGTACGCATATTGGCACCGTAAAGTGTTTAAGTCCCATAAATGCGGAGGTAAGCTGTTGCACACCGGATGATACGCTGACGGCAACCGTAAGAATATAGTCTATGGAAAGCGAAGCTCCTGCTGCAACACCTGCAAAAACACCGAGATTTTCCTTTGCGACCATATAGGCCCCGCCGCCGCTCGGATAACTTTCTATGGTTTGGCGGTAGGAGAGCATCAAAAGCATTAATAGCCCAATAATTGCTGCGGATATATATAAAACATATCGATATGACATTAGACCTATTACAGGTATCATAACAAGCAGAATTTCTTCACCGGCATACGCTACAGAGGAAATGGCATCGCTTGCAAGAATAGGCAGGCCCCATCCCACGCTGAATTTTTCGCCATGGATATCGGCATTTTTTAACGGCCTCCCGATCAAGACCCTTTTCAAGCTACTAAACATACACTGCTCCTTTAGGGCTTAAATTATTAATTAATCTTAATAATCAAGCCTAACGTAATATTTTTCCCATATTTAAGCGTTTTTATACGCATAGAATAATTATATTCGTTTTGATTTATAACAAAAGCGTAGTAATTTGTGCTATCGTGCATTACCATATGTATTTAAGGCGAATGAAAAAGATTGTATTGTGTTTTCATAGACTTTTCTCTTGTTTTCTGCAATTAATCAATGCTTGCTGCATTGACTCAAAAAACGCAGAAACTTATACTTGTACTATAAATATATTTTAAGGAATGCGGGTATCAATATGACAAGGACTCTTATTGGGAAGATTTCCATAATATATGTCGGCTTGGTGGTCTTGATTGCCGTTGTTGGTTTTGCGGGCTTTTTTAATCTGTATCAAATGGAAAAGGCCGTTGATAACCTTATGACCAACAACTATAAAAGTATAAGCGCTATTACAAAAATGCTGGAAGCAATTGAGAGGCAGGATGAAGCCATATTAATGCATGTGAGTCTGGACAGGCACAAGGGCATGGATCTTTATACGGAGAACTACGCAACCTTTATCAAATGGTTTCATGTTGAAGAAAACAATTTAACCGAAGAAGGTGAAAAAAAGCTGGTAGAGGCCCTAAGGAGGAAGTACGAGAATTACATCAAGCTTTTTTCGGAACTGCAGGAAATAAGCAATGATAAAGGAGAAGCGGCTGCCATTTCCTATTACGATAAAACGATACAGCCGGCTTTTTATAATATAAAACAATCTTTAAACGGGCTTATAGATTTGAATGAAAAGGCTTTGTTCGAGAGCAAGGAGGTTGCTGCGCAAAAAGCGAAGCAGTCAATGTATTTTTTGCTGGGGCTCTCTTTAACGGCAGTTGTGGGAGGGTATGCCGTATCACGTTACTTTGTATACAAGTTTCTAAGCCCATTAAACAAGCTGGCCGAGAGCATCAGTAAGGTTAAGATCGGAGAACTTAACCAGCAGCTGAATATACAATCGAATGATGAAACCGGGAAGCTCGCAAAAGAATTCAATGGGATGACCCAAAGACTTCAAATCTACGAAAAGAGTACATTGGGAACCCTTATGGCTGAGAAAAACAAGTCCATGGCAATTGTAAAAAGCATATCTAATCCTTTACTGGTGCTTGATGCAAATTACAGGATTGTACTTTTAAATGATGCCTGCGAGAACTTCTTTAACATAAATGAAACCAATACAACCGGAAGGCACTTCCTCGAGGTTATCCGGCAGGGAGAAATTTTTGACCATATTACTGCTACTGTTGAAAGCAATGAGGAGCACCGTGAAAAAATTATACGTATTAATGACGGAACCAACTATTATTTTAATGTTGTGGTGACGGCAGTAAAAAACCCCGAAAGTAAAAACACCGGACTTATAGTAGCGTTTCAGGACGTAACTGAATTAAAGGAAAGCGAACAGGTCAAGACAGACTTTATTGCTACCATTTCACATGAATTCAAAACACCGCTTACTTCAATAATAATGGCAACCAGTATACTTGAGGAAGGCGGCGTGGGGGTTCTGAATTCCGAGCAGAAGGAAGTCGTGGAAACACTTAAAGAGGATGGGGAGAGGCTCTCAAATCTTGTGAATGAGCTTATTGAGCTGTCAAGGATTGAGTCCGGAAAGGCGGTTTATAAATTCGAGCCGTGTTCGATAAATACCGTTGCAGAGGTTTCGATCAAAGAATTTATTGAGGCCGCAGAAAAGAAAAAAATTATACTTACAAATAATATGGATAGGGGACTGCCGCTTGTGAACGCCGATTTTGAAAAAATTCACTGGGTTATGAATAATCTTATAAATAATGCCTTGAAATATACAAAAGAAGGCAATTATATTGCTATAAGCTCAAGGGTTGACAAGGATTATGTTTATATTAAGGTGAAAGATACCGGAACAGGAATACCACCTGAATATATCGACAGGATATTCGATAAATTCGTACAGGTGAACGACCGGGATATTGAGGTCAGGGGCACCGGGCTTGGGCTTTCGGTGGCTAAAGAAATTGTGAATGCTCATAAAGGCGAAATATGGGTAAAGAGCGAGCTTGATATAGGAAGCAGCTTTACTTTTAAACTGCCGGTATTGGATAAGGAGGTAGTTGATTGAAGAAGGTACTTGTTGTTGACGATACAAAAAACATAAGGACTTTGCTTTCAAAATGCCTTCAAATGGAGAAATACGAAGTTAAAACCGCCAGTGACGGGCATGAGGCTGTCGAGATGTTTTCAAAGGAGTCCTTTGACCTGGCGTTTCTGGATATAAAAATGCCATATTTCAGCGGTACTGAGGTCTTAAAGCAAATACGGGAGATGGGAATAATGACTCCGGTCATTATAATTACAGCTTATGCAACGGTTAAGAATGCTGTGGAATGCACTCGAATGGGTGCTGTTGCGTATCTTCAGAAGCCCTTTTCGGCAGATAAGGTCAGGAATATACTTGCTGAACTGGAAGCCTCGGCGGACCACGCAAATAGTAATTATGAGGTAAGGGCAGAAAAACTTATTAATGAAAAACGTTTTACCGAAGCTCTATACCTC